>CALMWO010000525.1 GCA_937873805.1 uncultured Hyphomonadaceae bacterium | reverse complement strand
CCGCAAGCCCAAGGGCCAGCGCTGAAGCAACCGCCATCATCAGCGCGCGAGGGCGCATCGTCGACCGCATGAAATCCTCCCAGCCGGCAGCTCCATGGCCGCCGGATTCTCTAGGGATCAAACAAATCGGAAAACGAGGGCGGCGTAAACTGCTGACGCTAGGGTGGCGAACCACAGGGGCAGGCTCGCGGGCGCAAGGCCGATCCAGGCGAGGTGGATGAAGGCCGAGCCGAGGAGGCTGAGGAACAGGCGATCCCCCCGCTGGGTGGCGATGCCGAGCATGCCGACGCGGGGTTCGTTGCGGGGGGCAAGCTTCTGCAGCACGCCCATGATTGTCAGGATCAACGCGATGGCGATGAAGAACATCGCCGTCGGGAGCGTCCACCCCATCCAGTTGGCGGCGCCGCTCATGGCGCCTTGCTCCGCAGCAGCCTCGCGCCGGACACCTGAAGCCAGATGCCCGCACCTGCCAGCGCGACGCCAAACAGGCCGGCAGCCATAGCCGCCGGCCTGATGTTGAGGAAGTAGAACACCATTGCCAGGCCGCCGCCGAAGATGAGACCACCCATGACCAGTGCCATGCCGGTCATGAACAGTTTCTGGCCCTTCTTCTGGGCGGCGGAGATTTCAGGCGTTGGCGTCATGATCAGGCGCTGCGCGCGTCCCTGATCTTGGTGTAGCCCCAGAAGAAGAGGCCGACGCCCACGATAAGCGCGAGCCACGACAGCGACGCGATCGGGCCGCCGAGAATTCCGAGGAAGACTGCCTTCAGCACCATCGACACGACGATGCCGGCAATGCCGCCGCCAGCAAGCACGACGCCCCAGAGGGTCAGCTTCTGACCATCGGAGCGCATGCGGGCGCGAACGGTTTCGGGAGGGGTGTATGCATTGGCCATGTTTTTCTCCTGGCTCTATATGCTGCGTTTCAACTCGTATCTGCGTCCCGCCCCTTGTGCCGTCTGGGTGGTGACGTGCGCAGCATAGCACGGCTGATCCGGAAATCAGCCCTGCCGTAACGTCCGGATTTATGGGATTCTCAGGCCCGCCCCGCCAGATACGGCCCCCACACCTTCTTCGGGACAATGGTCGTCCAGGCGTCCGTAACGAGACTCTCGACTTCGGCCTTCGTCAGCTCTTCGATCGCCACATAGATCCAGACCATGCCGCCTGCGCGATAGGGCTGAAAGACGTCCGGGCGGGCTTCGAACAGAAGCTCCTGGCGCGGCTTGGGCAGCTTGAAAATCCAGCGACGGTCCTTCGCCCAGTACAGCACGAACGACTTCTTGCCGACGTTGAACCAGGAGCCGCCATGGGAATCGAGCTCCACGGCGCCCGGAAGCGCGAGAGCTGCGCGGCGAATGTCGGCGAGCTTTGCCAATCTAGCCCCTAGATCAATCTACGCCTGGACTCGCTAGCCATTAAGAGAACCAACCCCTGGAGATGATGGAACATGTGCCACACGGCAGCGCCTTCATCATTCGCCAAAGCCTGCATGCTGTCACGCAACTCAGCGAGGTCTTCTTCAAGGGAGTCCACACCAGATTGCGGCTGCTTGGTCATGTCAAAAGCGCCTTCAAAATAGACGCTCCAATAAGCATCCCTCTCAAGGCTGACTTCTTCGACCCCCGCAGCTTCGAGGCTCGTAAGCGCGGCATTCATGATGTTTCGAATTTCGTCGAGCTTCACCGATGTAGCAGGCGAATTCATCACACCCTCCCGAGCGCGAACCCTTTGGCGATGTAGTTGCGGACGAACCAGATCACGATGGCGCCGGGTATGATCGTCAGCGTTCCCGCAGCCGCAAGCACGCCCCAGTCTGTGCCGCCCTGTTGTTCGAACACCGCGCGCATCTTGCTGGTGATCGGCGTGGCGGCCGAGCGCGTGAGCGTATCGGCGATCAGGTATTCCACCCATGAGAACATGAAACAGAAGAAGGCTGCGACGCCGATGCCGCTAGCGATCAGCGGCATGAAGATGCGGGTGAAGAAGCTGGGG
>CALMWO010000524.1 GCA_937873805.1 uncultured Hyphomonadaceae bacterium | reverse complement strand
CGATGAAGCTGAGCGGCTTGAGATCCCCGAGTTCGAACCATTCGCCGCCCCACGGCCATGGCAATTCGAATGCTGCCGCAGGTTTGTTCGTCCGCAGCAGCGCCAGCACCTCAGCGTCGGGCCGACTGCCGGATATCAGGTCGGTTCGCAAAGCCCGGACCCGCGCAAGCTTGTCGCCCAGTTGGCGCGACTGCCCTTCCAGTGTGGCCTGATGGGCCGCCAAGGCCGGTTCAAGATCCTGCGGTTCACCCGCGATTACGCGCGCCACTTCGGTGAGGCTGAGACCCAGCGCCCGCAGCGCAACGATCTCGCCAGCGCGCGCCATCTCGTCCGGGCCGTAGGCGCGCCAGCCGGCGACGGTGCGGCCGGGAACGACCAGCCCGCGTTGCTCATACAGTCGCAAAGCTTTTGGGGAGACGCCGAGCCTGCGGGCGGCTTCGGACAGGTTCAGGAACGGAGCGGAAGAGGGCACGACTCACCTCGCTTGGGTTGACCGCCATGCTTATCGGGGCGCCCCCAAGGGCCGGGTCAAGCGACCGTTTTGGCGCTTTGCGCCGATCCGCCTCCCTCGTGCTCCGCGAGGGCAAGGAAATTCGCCTTTGTCGTTAAAATTGCGGGGCGTTTTCAGCGCATTGCCAAGGGGGCCTCTCCCGATATAGTCCGCCCGCCTAAGCTCCCCCTGTCTGGCGGGAGCGTCGAGAGATTCCCACGGAGAGCCGATGTCGTCGTTCCTCATGTTCTTCCAGCAGGCCGCTGCCCCGGCAGCCGGCGCAGCCCCCGCCGGTGACGGCATGGGCGCCCTGCTCGCGAACCTCATGCTGCCGATCGGCATGATCGTGATCTTCTACTTCCTGCTGATCCGCCCGCAGAACAACCGGATGAAGAAGCACAAGGCGATGCTCGCCGGCATGAAGAAGGGCGACACCGTCATCACCCAGGGCGGCATCATTGGCCGTATCTTCCAGCTCAAGGACGATGAAATCGTCCTCGACACCGGCGAAGGCGGCAAGCTGCGTATCGTGCGTGGCATGATCGTGGACGTGAAGAACCCGTCGGCCCCCGCGCCGGCGAACGACTCCAAGGAAAGCTGATCTTTCCATGCTTCTGCGTTTTCCCGCCTGGAAGGTCGCGCTTGTTCTTGTGACGCTTCTGCTTGGCGCGCTTGCGTGCCTGCCGAACCTGCTCACTGAGCAACAGCGCCAGCAATACATCGCCTGGCTGCCGGTGAAGCCGCTGAATCTTGGCCTCGACCTCAAGGGCGGGGCTTCGATCCTGCTCGAGGTCGATCCGGTCGAGTTGCGGCAGAACGAGCTGCGCAATGTGAACCGGGCGGTGGGCGAGAAGCTGCGCGAGACGCCGCTGATCCCGGTGACCAGCCGGAACCCGGAAGGCGACGCGGTTGTCGTCAAGCTGCGGAATGCGACGGACAGGGCGCAGGCGCTGGAGCGGATCAAGTCGCTCGGCAAGCCGCCGGCCGGTTCGATCGGTGTGGCGGACTATTACATCATCACCGAGCGCGCCGATGGCGCTATCGAAATACGCTTCAGCGATGTGCGCTTCGACAAGCTGCAGGTTGATGCGCTTTCCAGCTCGATCGAGGCTGTTCGCCGCCGTTCCGACAACTCCGGTCTGGTCGAGCCGAACATCCAGAAACAGGGCGATAGCCGCATTCTTGTTGAGGTTCCGGGCCTCAATCCGGCGGAAATGGACAGCCTGATCGAAACGCTGACCAAGACCGGCGTGCTGACGTTCAATATGGTGGATCCCGGCGCGAACATTGCGGATTACACGCCAGGCGTGCCGCGCAACAACCGCGTGGCCTTGCCGGACGACAGTCTCAATGGCGCGATCGAAGTGATCCATCTGGACGCCATCATCCAGGGGTCTGACCTTTCAGGCGCGCAGCAGGATTTCGACGAAACGGGCGGCGCGAGCATCGCGTTCTCGCTGCATCCGGCGGGCGCCAAGCGTTTCGGCGACGAAACGCGCAAAAATGTGGGCCAGCGCTTCGCCATCGTTCTGGACGACCGCATTGTTTCCGCTCCGACCATCATCTCGCCGATTACCGGCGGCAGCGGGCGGATCACGGGTAGCTTCGAGATCGAAGAAGCCGAGTCGATGGCTGTCGTGCTGCGCTCCGGCGCGCTGCCGGCCAAGCTGAAAGTTGCTGAACGCCGTGTGGTTGATGCCAGCCTTGGCGCCGACTCGATCCGCGCGGGCGTGACGGCTTCGGTTGTCGGCGTGGCGCTGGTGGCGGCGTTCATGATCGCGGCTTACGGCCTGCTGGGCGTATTCGCGGTGATCGCGCTTCTGCTGAACATGGTGATGATGATCGGCGTGCTGTCGTTCTTCGGGGCGACGCTGACGCTGCCGGGCATCGCCGGCATCCTGCTGACCATGGGTATGGCGGTCGACTACAACGTGCTGATCTTCGAGCGGATTCGCGAGGAGAAGAAGGCGGGGCGGTCTCCGATCACGTCGGTTGAGGCCGGTTACGAACACGCCATGGCGACCATTATCGAGGCCAACGTGACCCACCTTGTGGCGGCCCTCGTGATGTTCAACCTGGGCTCCGGGCCGGTTAAGGGCTTCGCCCTGACGCTGGCGCTGGGGGTGCTGACCTCGATCTTCACGGCGGTTGTCGTTGCCCGCTGGATCATGTCGATGTGGCTGAAGACGTTCAGGCCGAAGTGGATCCCGATCTAGGAAGGCGACGGCCGGGAATGGTGAACAGGGAGGGGTGTTGCTGAAAACCCCCTTATTTTGGAGGCCGTGGCCCCCAAATCCTTACTCACCGCCCAGTATTCGCCACTCGTTACAAAACCCATGGACGACCGGGCCCCTTTGCCTTAGACGGTCCCGTCCAAACCCCGGAATATCATGAAAACGCCCACCGGAACTTCCGAGACCGCTTCCAGTAACCCGCCCAAAAAGCGGATCGGCCCCATCACGTTCTTCAGCCAGGTTCGCGCTGAAGGCCGCAAGGTGACCTGGACGACGCGCAAGGAAACCATGGTTGCGTCGATCATGGTGGTGGTCATGGTCGTCGTTGCGGCGATCTTCTTCTACGCCACCGACAGCATCGTGAAGCTGGCGGTCGGGTTCGCGACGGGGATCTGGCACTGATGGCTGACGGACGCTGGTATATCGTTCACGCTTACTCGAACTTCGAGAAGAAGGTCGCATCGACCATTCGCGAGCAGGCCGAGATGCAGGGCCTGTCCGAGCTGATCGAAGAGATCGAAGTTCCGACCGAGGAAGTGGTTGAGGTCGTTCGCGGCCGCAAGCGCACGGTCGAGAAGCGCCACATGCCGGGCTATGTGCTCGTGAAGATGCGCATGACGGACGAGGCATACCACCTCGTGAAGAACACGCCGAAGGTCACGGGCTTCCTGGGCGCCGAGGGCGGCAAGAAGCCGTTGCCGGTTCCGCAATCTGAAGTCGACCGCATACTGGGCAAGATCCAGGCTGGCGCGACGGAGCGTCCGCGCACGAAGATCCAGTTCGAGATCGGCGAGAAGATCAAGGTCAACGAAGGTCCGTTCGCGGGCTTCGAAGGCGCGGTGGATTCCATCGACGAAGCGACTGGCCGCCTGAAGGTGACCGTCACGATTTTCGGCCGGTCTACGCCGGTCGATCTGGAATACGGTCAGGTCGACAAGATCTGATCGCATACTGGGGTGCATGCACCGGGCAAGGGCGTGGAAGGCTAGCTGCGGCAGCACGCATTCCCAGAGTGGATGGT
>CALMWO010000523.1 GCA_937873805.1 uncultured Hyphomonadaceae bacterium | reverse complement strand
TTCGCCCGGCTTCAGCGGCTCAATCGGCGTTTCGCCGGTCTTTGGATCCGGCTGTTTCTTCTTGCCCCACCAGAGGATCATTGCGCGACGCCCTCAGCAGGCTGGCCGACAAGTTCGGTGGCGGTGCGGGACACGAGATTGAACAGGGCAGGCCGCCCCGGTTCTGGTGATGCGCCTTCGATGCGGACCGGGGAAAAGTCAGACAGGCGCGCGCGATTGCCGGCTTCAACCAGCGCCATCGCGGTCGTGCCGACATGCAGGTCCAGTCGGCGTGCGAGGCGCTCCGCCCCCTTCGCGCGAAGGGCGGCCGCGCGAGACTTCACAATGTCGCGCGCAACTTGCGGCATCTTCGCCGCCGGCGTGCCGGGGCGGGGCGAGTAGGGGAATACGTGCAGATAGTCGATCCCGCACGCATCGACCGACGCCAGCGTGTTGGCGAACATCTCGTCCGTCTCGGTTGGGAAGCCGGCGATAAGGTCGGCGCCAAACGCCATCTCCGGACGCGCCGCGCGGAGGCGCAGGCAGAGGTCGATCGCATCCTGCCGCGAATGACGACGCTTCATGCGCTTCAGGATCATGTCGTCGCCCGACTGGAACGACAGGTGCAGGTGCGGGGCGATACGCGGTTCGTGCGCCAACGCCTCGAACAATGGCTCATCGATCTCGATTGCATCGATGGACGAAAGGCGCAGCTGCTTCAGGTCCGGCACGAGCTTCAGGATGCGCGCGACAAGGTTGCCGAGCTTCGGCGCGTTCGGCAGGTCCGCGCCCCACGACGTGAGGTCTACGCCGGTCAACACGATCTCGTAGTGGCCGGTGGCGACGAGGCGTTTTACCTGATCGACCACTTCGCCAGCAGGCACCGACCGCGAATTTCCGCGGCCATAAGGAATGATGCAGAATGTGCAGCGGTGATCGCACCCCGTCTGCACTTGCACGAAGGCGCGGGCGCGACCGTCAAGGCCGTCCACCAGATGCGCCGCCACTTCGCGAGCCGACATGATGTCGTTCACCTGCACGCGCGCCGTGTCGGCAAGGAAATCGATCCCGGCGAATGTCTCCGCCTTCATCTTCTCGGCATTGCCGATCACGCGAGTGACTTCCGGCATCTCGGCGAAACTCGCCGGATCAATCTGCGCGGCACACCCTGTCACAATGATCGCCGCGGTGGGCCGCTCGCGCCGTGCGCGCCGGATCGTCTGCCGCGCCTGCCGCACAGCTTCCGCGGTCACCGCGCAGGTGTTGACGATCACCGCGTCCTGCAGGCCCGCCGCTTCGGCATGGCCGCGCATCACTTCGGACTCATAGGAATTCAGGCGGCATCCCAGGGTGAGGATGTCGACAGATGATTTGGCGGAGGAGGGCGCGCCGTCGGCCATGGCCGGGGACATAGGCCGTCAGCCCGGAATTGTCACGTTTGACCAGCAATCGGGGCGGATCAGCCCTTGTCCCCACAGTCGACATGCTCGATGCCGCCCAGCTTGTTCAGCAGCTCAGCCAGCTTCAGGGCTTCCTTGTCGTCGATCCGGTTCATCGCTTCGTCCATGGCGGGAGCGTAGACGGCCCACATGGCCTTGCGAAGCGTGAACCCCTTGGCTGTCGGCTCCAGCATGTGGCCGCGCTTGTCTTCCTTGCACTGGATCCGCTTCACCAGCCCTTCGGTTTCCATCCGGTCGACCAGGCGTGAAAGCTGGTAGGGCAGGATGAAGAGAGGAATGGCCAGATCCTTGGGCCGGATAGGCTTGCCCGCCCGCTCCAGCTCCCAAAGCACTGTGTACCAGGAAAGTTCGGGAAAACCGGCTTCTTTCAGCGCGTTTTCGACATGGCACTGAACGCCCTGCGACACCCTGCCCAGGGCGACCCACGCCCTCTGGAGCGCGTCTGAAGGAATCCTCGTCGGAGTCTTTAGCTGTGATTGTTGCAAACGCAACCAAACCTCCTACATGTTGCATATGCAACAAAGTGACG
>CALMWO010000522.1 GCA_937873805.1 uncultured Hyphomonadaceae bacterium | reverse complement strand
GGTGGCAATGACGGCCGCAACGCTGCGGTTGGCGCCGCTGTGGGCGCGCTCGCAGGCGCGGGTGTCGGCCGCTACATGGACGGCCAGGAAGAAGACATGCGCCGCAAGGTCGCCAGCAGCGGCATCGGCCTGCAACGCCAGGGCGATAGCATCGTTCTCGTGATGCCGTCCGACGTGACCTTCTCGAAGGGCTCTGCGACGCTCGACGCACAGTTCACGCCGGTGCTCAGCAAGGTCGCCGAGTCGCTGAACCTCTATCCGAAGACCACGATCGACATCATCGGCCACGCGTCCACCGAAGGCGAGGCGCAAGCCAACCTCGACCTCTCCTACCGTCGCGCTGAAGCCGTGCGGGTTTATCTGCAAGGCGGCGGCGTCCTGCCGCAACGCATGGCGACAGGCGGCCTCGGCGAGAGCCAGCCGATCGTTGTTCCCGATGACACGGAAGCCAAGCGCGCGCAGAACCGCCGCGTGGTGATCACGCTGCGCCCTGTCACGCAGTAGTCTGATCAGAGTTGAACAGGAAAAGGGCGCTCCTCGGAGCGCCCTTTTTTTGTTTGCTCTACCTGGCGCTGGCGTAGCGCGTTACCTGCTCGGCGATCACGCCATTAATCACGGGCCCGAGCTTGTCGAGGCCCGATAGCGACGATCCGCTCACCTTGAAGTCGACCGTGATGGCGGTTTTCGCGGGCGAAGATCCGTCCGAAAGCGTGAACGTCAACGCGCCGCTCACGCCCATTTCCTGAAGCGGCCCCAATGCGCTGGAGAGACGGATCGCCTCTTTCGGCATCACGAACACAACGCGGCCATGCTCGACCTCGCCGCCACTCCAGAGCTCACACCAGCACCCGCCTGCAACGGCGTCGATGCTCATGCTGCCTGCACTACCTGAATAGGTATGCGCCCCATTCCACCACGACCCGACATCAAGCAGACGCGCCCACGCATCATCGCGATCAAGCGCGACCTCCGCTTTGATCTGGATGACCAGCCCGTCGGGAGCTGAAGCTTTCACCTCTGCGGATGCAGAACCGCAGCACATACTGAGAGCGACCAAGCCCGTGAGAAATATCCGACGCATGTTTTGCTCCTCACTTCTCCAGCAGGTTCGCGCGCGGCGAGGCGCGCCGTCAATCTACCAAAAACGCTTCACCTGCCATGCGAATGGGTTATCCTGCTTGGCATAAATCCGGGGGGACATAGATGTTGCGTTGGTTTTCCGTATTGTGCGTTGCGACCTTCGCCGCAGTAGCGCCGGCGCTAGCAAAGCCACCGCTGTCGGCGTTCGGCGATGCGCCGACCGTGCGGTCTGCTCAAATCTCGCCGGACGGCAAGGTGGTGGCGTATATCAACCGCATCGATGGCGTCGACTATCTTGCCAAGTACGACATCGAGACCGGCAAGAACGAAGCGCTGATCAAAATACCGAACATAAAATCGGGCGGCGTAGGCTTCGCAGGCTCGAACTACATCATCCTTCGCGCGGCACAGGTGACGAACAATTTCGGCGTAACGCGGAAGTACGAAGATACAGCCGCATTCGCATTCAACCTCACGACCAAAAAGATCGTGCAGTTGCTGACAAACACGCCGAACATTTATCCGTACCAGTCCGGTCTCAACCGCATCGTGGGCGTCGATCCATCCGGACAGTATGTCTACATGCCCGCCTACATGGGTACGTCGAGCAGTGATGCATCGCTCGATCTGGTCAAGGTGAACCTTGATACGGGTCGTGGGCAACGCGTGGCGGGACGCGAAGGGACGAACAGCACGATCAACTGGGTGATGGACGACAATGGGAATGTCGTGGCGCGTGTTGACTACAGCGAGAAGCGCAAGCTTTACGAGATCCGCGCTTACGACGCGACCGGAAACCGGATCATTTATTCCGAAAATACTGACAGACCCTCTCTCTCCATCGTCGGCTTTGCCGAAAGAGATGGCGCACTCATCGCCGTGACCAATCAGGACTCCGATTTTCTGCGAATGTTTGAAATGTCGCTGGCCGACGGCAAGATCACAGGCCCGGTGCGCGTGCGTCCCGATGCAGAAATCGAGAACATCATTCGCGACGAAAGCCAGGTCGTGATCGGCGTTGCGTATTCGGGAGTGTATCCCAGTTATGAGATGTTCGACGAAATACTGAACCGGGACATCAAGGCCGCAATAAACGCCCTGCCCGATGCTTCTGTGTCAGTAGCCTCTTGGTCCGAGGACTGGTCAAAGGTTCTCCTTTATGCCGAAGGCGGGAAGCAGCCTGCGCGGTTCATGTTGTTTGACCGCGCAGCCAAGAAGCTCAGCCAAGTCGCCCGCACCCGACCTGATATTAAACCCGAAGAAGTCGGCGAGGTTGTCACAATCGAGTACAAGGCGCGCGACGGCCTTACCATTCCTGCGCTCATTACATGGCCAACCAATGTTCCGGCAGCGCAGCGCAAAAACCTGTCGATGATCGTGATGCCTCACGGCGGACCGGAAGCATATGACCGCGTTGCCTTCGACTGGCTCGCGCAGTTTCTTGCCAATGAAGGTTATGTCGTTCTGCAACCTAACTTCCGTGGTTCAGGTGGGTTTGGCGCAACCTTCGCACAGGCGGGCTATCGGCAATGGGGCCGGAAAATGCAGGAGGACGTTACCGACGGCGCCAATGCGCTAGCCGCCATGGGCTGGGCGGACGCCAGCCGCACCTGCATCGTTGGGTGGAGCTATGGTGGTTACTCGGCGCTGATCGGCGGCGCGCTGACGCCGGATCAGTATAAATGCGTCGTAGCTGTTGCGGGCGTGTCGGACCTGCGTGGAATGCTCGCTTACGAAATGCGTCAACACGGACCGGATTCGCGGACTTATGCGTACTGGTCAAATGTCATCGGCGATCTTCAAACCGAAGGCGCCGCAATCGATGCCGTCTCGCCTAGCCGGCTCGCGTCACGATTCAAAGCGCCGGTTCTGCTGATCCACGGCAGCGACGATTTGGTCGTGCCGGAGCGGCAGAGCCAGACCATGGAACAGGCGCTGAAATCGGCAGACAAGCCTGTAACATATCTCCGCATCGGCAAGGACGATCACGGCCTCGTTGCGGGTGACAGCCGCAACAAGGCGCTGACAGCTATCGGCGACTTCCTCAGGACACATATCGGGGACTAGCCCGCCCTCCTCCACAAAGCGGGGAAGGGCGGCGCGAAATGTCGAAAAGAGGACGACTTACGCCGCGGCCTTCTGATCTTTCGGCGGAAAGCGTGAGTAGAAAGTCTGTCCTTTTGCCGCCATGTCACGCAGCAGCGCGTTGGGGCGGAAGCGTTCGCCGTAGGTTTCGGCGAGACGATCGCACTCTGCGACGAAGGTTTTGATGCCAACCTTCAGGTCCATGTAGGAGCACACGCCGCCTGAATAAGGCGCAAAACCCCAGGCGAGGATCGAGCCGATGTCGGCGTCGCGCGCATCGGTGATGACGCCTTCCTCGAAGCAGCGGGCGACTTCAACGCACTGGCGATAAAGCATCCGCTTGGTCAGTTCGACCTTCAGCTCCGGCGGACACTCTTTGACCTTCACTTCAATCTTCTTGCCGAGATCGGGATAGAGGCGCGAGGGTTTGCCGGCTTCGTTGTAGTCGTAGAAACCCTTGCCTGCCTTGCGGCCAACGCGGTTCTGCGTGTCGACGATCCAAGCGACCATGTCGCCGACGGGGTTCTGCTCATAGGACTTGCCGTTGGCCTTCGCCATCTCGCGGCCGATCTTGAGCATCGTGTCGATGCCGACAGAATCCGACACCTCCAGCGGGCCCATCGGCATGCCGGCCATGCGGCCGACATTCTCGACGATGGCAGGCGCGATGCCTTCCGCCAGCATCGTCATGCCCTCTTCCGGGTACGTGCCGAACACGCGCGACGTGTAGAAGCCGCGGAAATCGTTCACAGCCACCGGCGTCTTCTTGATCTTGAGGACATAGTCCATCGTCTTGGCGAGCGTTTCCTGGGTGGTTTCCTTGCCCATGATGATCTCGACGAGGCCCATCCGTTCGACCGGCGAGAAGAAGTGGATGCCGATGAAGTTGGCCGGGCGCTTCGACGCTTTGGCGAGGCCGGTGATCGGCAGCGTCGACGTGTTCGTTCCCATCACGGCGCTCTCGCCGAGATGCTCTTCGATCTGCGCGGTGACTTTCGCTTTCAGTTCGACATTCTCGAATACTGCTTCAACGACGATGTCCGCGCCCTTGACTTGGCTGTAGTCGGTCGACGGCGTGATCAGCGCGAGCAGCGCCTCGCCCTTTTCCTTGCTCAGCTTGCCACGCGAGACGTCTTTGTCGACGATACGTTGCGAGTAAGCTTTGCCTTTGTCGGCGGACTCCTGGCTCACATCGAGGAGGATGGTCGGGATGCCAGCCTTGGCCTGCACGTAGGCAATCCCTGCCCCCATGAGACCTGCTCCGACAACGACGGCCTTCCTGATCTCGAAAGCCGGATAACCCGCCGGGCGCGATGCGCCCTTCGACAGATCCTGCATCGACAGGAACAGCGAGCGGATCATGCCCTTTGCTTCCGGCGTCATCAGCGTCTTGACGAAATAGCGGCTCTCGATGCGCAGCGCAGCATCCATGGGCACGCTGAGGCCTTCATACACAGCGGAGAGGATGTGCTTCTGCGCCGGGTAGTTGCCCCATGTCTGTTTGGCGAGCATGGCCGAGCCGAACGTGAACACGGTCGAGCCGCCCTGCGAATTCGGGTTGCCGCCGGGGATTTTGTACTTCGCGTCATCCCAAGGCGCCTTGGCGTTCGGGTTGGCTTTCACCCACTCCTTGGCGCGGCCCACGAGCTGAGCCGTGGGCGCGAGTTCGTGAACAACGCCGAGGCTCTTGGCCTGGTCAGCGCTCATGCTCTCGCCCTGCAGGAGGAAGGGCGCTGCCGCCTGGGCGCCAATCAGGCGCGGAAGGCGTTGCGTGCCGCCACCGCCCGGCATCAGGCCGACCTTCGCCTCAGGAAGACCGAGTTGCAGTTTTGGATTGTCGTTCGACGCGATGCGATAATGGCAAGCCAGCGTAACTTCGAGACCGCCGCCGAGCGCGAGGCCATTGATCGCCGCAGCGACCGGCTTCTTGCAGGTCTCAAGGTTGCGAAGGATCTTGTTCATCTGGAACGAGCGATCGAACGCTGCCTTCAGCTGCGCTTCCGGATCGCCCTTGTCTCCGCCGCTGCCTGAACCGCCACCAAGTTCGCCGAGGTCAGCGCCGGCGCAGAAGCCGCTGGTCTTGCCTGACGTGATCACGAGACCCTTGATCATGGCGTTGGAGCCGACTTCATCCGCGATGGCCGAGAGATCCTGAATGGCGCGCGCCGTAAGCGTGTTCATCGAACGGCCGGGCACGTCAAACGTCGCAACCGCGATGCCGTCTGCATCGATGTCGAGGCTGAAGGTTTCGAGTTTCATGTCAGTTGCCTTTGGTAGGTTTTTCTGGCGGCGGCTCGCTACCACCCTTCTTGATGTTGTCGTTGGCAAACAGGAACAGCACGCCACCCATCACAAGGGTGATCGGGGCCGAAATCGAGAGCGCGTAACCGAGATCGCGCAGCGCCTGATTCAGCATAAGCGTGAGGCCGACGCCGGTGAGCGCCGATACGGCGAGAGCGCTGATTTTCGCCTCGCCGATCTGCATCACACGCGCTCGATGACGGTCGCTGTGCCCATACCTGCACCGACGCAGAGCGTGATCAGGCCGGTTTCCTTGTCCGAACGCTCGAGTTCGTCGAGCATCGTGCCGAGGATCATGCCGCCGGTTGCGCCGAGCGGGTGGCCCATGGCGATAGCGCCGCCATTCACGTTCATTTTCTCATGCGGAATGTTGAGGTGCTGCATCATGCGCAACACGACCGACGCGAACGCTTCGTTGAGCTCGTAGAGATCGATATCTTCCGGCGTCATGCCGAGCTTGCCGAGCAACTTCTGCGTGACCAACGACGGGCCGGTGAGCATGATCGACGGCTCGGAGCCAATCGACGCAAAGCCCTTGATACGCGCGCGCGCTTTGAGGCCGAGCGCTTCACCCATTTCCTTGGTGCCGATCAGAACAGCCGAGGCGCCATCCACGATGCCCGACGAGTTGCCAGCGTGGTGAACGTGGTTGACGCGCTCAACTTCCGGGTAGCGCTGCTTCACGACGTCGTCGAACGCCATCACGCCCATCTGTTCGAAGGACGGGTTCAGCGCGGCGAGGGTCTGCATTGTGGTGTCGCCACGGACGGTTTCGTCGTGGGCGAGGATCGTCACGCCGAGCTGGTCTTTCACCGGCACGACAGATTTCTTGAAGCGGCCTTCTTTCCAGGCTTTAGCGGCGCGGCGCTGGCTCTCGACTGCGTAAGCATCAACGTCATCGCGCGAGAAGCCGTACTTGGTGGCGATGAGGTCAGCGCCGATGCCCTGCGGGGCGAAGTAGGACTTCATCGCGATTTCGGGGTTCGACGCCCACGCGCCGCCGTTCGATCCCATCGGCACGCGGCTCATCGCCTCGACGCCGCCGCCGATCGCCATGTCGGCCTCGCCGGTCATGACCTTTGCCGCCGCGATATTGCAGGCTTCGAGACCCGACGCGCAGAAGCGATCAACCTGCACGCCCGCGGTCGTTTCCGAATAGTCGGCGTTCAGAACGGCGATGCGCGCGATGTCCGAACCCTGCTCGCCGATCGGCGTCACGCAACCGAGGACCACATCATCGACCTTGGAGGTGTCGAGATTGTTGCGCTCCTTGAGCGCCCTAAGCGCCTGGGTCGCCAGCTGCAGCGACGTGATCTCGTGCAGCGAGCCGGTGTTCTTGCCCTTGCCACGCGGGGTGCGAACTGCGTCGTAGATATAGGCTTCGGCCATGTCGGCCTCCTCTTGAATCACTGCCCCGCGAACGGGAAGGAAGCGGACGCCGAAGGTGCAGCGTCCGTCAGAATGCGTCGGCGCTCAGGGCCATGACAGGTGTAGCGCCTGTCTTTACCTTTGCGAGATGTGACGTAGCGTCAGGCAAGACCCGGTCAAAATAATACCGGGCAGTAGCAAGCTTATCTGAGTAGAAGCGATCGCCCGTGGCCTCCTTGGCCAGCGCGGCTTTCGCCATCTTCGCCCACATCAGCGCCAGAGCGGTCAGGCCGAACAACTGCAGATAATCGTGGCTGGATGCGCCGGCGTTGTCGAAGTTCGACATGCCATTCTGCATCAGCCACATGGTGGCTTCCTTCAGCTGGGCCGTCGCCGAACGGACGCCCTCAACATAGGGCTTCATTTTCTCGTTTGCTTCGTTTTCGGAGACGAACTCCTCAAGATCGGAGAAGAAGCCAAACACGGCGCGGCCGCCATTTGCTGCCAGCTTGCGACCAACGAGATCCAGCGCCTGGATGCCGTTCGTGCCTTCATAGATCAGCGCGATACGCGCATCCCGCACAAACTGCTCAACGCCCTGATCGAGCGTGTAGCCCGTACCGCCATGAAGCTGCAGCGCGTCAGACGCGCATTTGAATCCGCGGTCGGTGAGGAAGCCTTTGATCACGGGCGTGAGAAGCGCCATGCGATCATCCGCCTTCTCACGCACATGCGCATCGGGCGAGACGTGCAGCAGGTCGCCCTGCAGCGCCGTCCAATATGTGAACGCCCGCGCGCCTTCGGTGAAGGACTTCATATCCATCAACATGCGGCGAACGTCCGGGTGGACGATGATCGGATCGGCGGGCTTGTCTGGCGCCTTGGCGCCTGTGATTGACCGGCCCTGCAGACGTTCACGCGCGAAATCCGCCGCGTTCTGGAATGCGACTTCCGCCTGCGCGAGACCTTGCATGCCGACACCGAGGCGCGCTTCGTTCATCATGACGAACATGGTGCGCATCCCTTTATGGGCTTCGCCGACGAGGAAGCCGGTCGCGCCTTCATAATTCATCACGCAGGTCGCGTTGCCGTGGATGCCCATCTTTTCTTCAAGGCCGCCGCACTGGAACGAGTTGCGCGCGCCCAGCGATCCATCAGCGTTGACCATGAACTTCGGCACGATGAAGAGCGAGATGCCCTTGATGCCTTCTGGTCCGCCTTCGATGCGGGCCAGCACAAGCTGGATGATGTTCGGCGCGAGATCCTGCTCACCACCCGAGATCCAGATTTTCTGTCCAGTGATCTTGTAGGAGCCATCCGGCTGCGGAACGGCCTTGGTGCGGATGAGGCCGAGATCGGTGCCGCACTGCGGCTCGGTCAGGTTCATGGTACCCGACCATTTTCCGGTCATCATGTTGGTCAGGTAAGTCTTCTTCTGTTCGTCCGACCCGCCGGTCTGGATCGCTTCGGCAGCACCGCGCGTTAGACCCGGATACATGGAGAACGCCATGTTGGCCGAAGAGCACATCTCCAGGAACGGCATCGAAATAACGCGGGGAAGGCCCTGCCCGCCCCATTCCTGATCGGCTGAAATCGCCATCCAGCCATCGTCTGACATCTGCTGGTAAGCTTCGCGGAACCCCTTCGGCGTCGTTACCGATCCGTCGGGGTTGCGTTTGCAACCCTGCTTGTCGCCGATTGCATTGATCGGCTGCAGGATTTCGCTGGCGAACTTGGCGCCACCATCGAGCACGGCATCGATCACGTCGGCTGGCGCGTCGGCAAACCGAGGCAGGTTCGAATAGCTCCCGATCTCAAGCACTTCATTGAGCAGGAACTTCATGTCCCTGAGCGGCGCTTGATACTTGGGCATATGTCCTCACCCTTCGGCCATGTCGTCGCGCCGATGAGTCAAAGGCGCAACGTCTCCAGAAGTCGAAACTCCCGGCGTAATACCACCAAGCGTGCAGTCGTCGAGCCTGTCTTTGCGTCAGCTGTCGAGATGAGCCGCGTCGCCATCAAGTCCGGCACGCGCGACACGCTCGTAGGCACGGGCAGACTGCTCAACCTCAGCGCTGGGTCCCAACTCCTGAAGCTTCTCTTCCGACCATTTGACACCCTTATTGAGCGTCTCAAGGGCCGCTTCGATGTCTTCGCGCTGCTTCTCGAGGTTCTTGATCTGCTCGCGTGACTTCTTGAGTGACAGCTTGAGCTGAGCACGATGCCCTTCGAGCGTATAGAGATCGAGAATCTCGCGGATATCAGACAGCGAGAAGCCGACGCTCTTGCCCTGCAGGATAAGCTTCAGTCTGGCGCGATCCCGCGTCGAGTAAACACGGTTGAGCCCGTCGCGCGTTGGCGAAAGCAGCCCTTTGTCTTCGTAAAAGCGCAACGCGCGCGGCGTCACCTGAAATTCGCGCGCAAGTTCGCTGATCGTGTACGTCTTCATCCTCAACCTCCCGTTCGTTTTTTATTGCTCCGTGGGTGAGCACGGGCGTGCGTCTTTTAATTAACGCTCAGTAATACGTAACGTTAGCTGCCCCTAAGGTCAATTGAGTGACATATCGGGCTTCGAACACTCCCAGGAATTAACGTTTAACGCCCGTTAACCGTATCCCGGCCAACTGGCCGCTGGTGCGGGCGTAAGACAGGCTCCCGCATCGATTCGGAGTTATGATGAGCCAGGGACCCTGGAGCGTAAAAGGAATTGACCCGAAGGCGAGGGAACTCGCCCGGGAACGCGCCCAGCGTCAGGGCGTGACGCTTGGTCAGTACCTTAATTCCCTGCTTCTCGAGGGGGATTCCCCCGCTTTCGATGGCATCGACCTGTCCGATTCCCTGCCCCGCTCTTCCGGGTCGTCGGATGATCATGACCTCCGTCGCATGTCGCAGGAAATCGACATGCTGGCGCAGCGCCTGGAGGCCTCGACCTCCCGCTCGGCCCGCGCAGTTTCGGGAATCGACAAATCGATCCTCGGCCTCATGGGCAAGGTGGACGTATCGGGCAAAGCGCAGCTGCATGCCCTGGAGCGCGTGACCCGCGCACTCGGCGAGATCGAGTCGACCCAGACCGCCCTGCGCTCGCGCATCGAAACGGTCGAAGCCGGCAGCGGCGATGCGCCGACGCTGGAGGCTCTCAAGAATCTCGAAGCGTCGCTTGGCAGGCTTTCCGAGACCGTGCAGTCGCGTGCGCACGACCATGACGAATTCCGCACGCTGTTCGATGACAAGGTCAATCAGGTTTCCGCGAAGGTTGATGACGTCGCCCGCTCCATGGATGCGGCCGTCAACAATGCGATCCGTTCAAACGCTTCGAGCATCACGGGCCGCGTCGACCAGATCGAAGAAAAGATGTCTTCGGTCGAGCGCCGCATCGAGGCAGGCATCAACAAAATCACCGACGCAGCAACGCGCTTTGAGCTGTTCGAAACCAAGGCAGAACGTGCTGTTGGCGACACCACCTGGCGCATGGAACGCGCCCTCGAAACCACCCTTAACCGCTCACGCGAAATGTCGAAGCAGGTGCTCGAGCGCGTCGACGGCATGGAAGAGAAGACGCGCGAGGCCATGAACGGCTTTGGCGATGCCGTTGCGCGCATCACCGAGCGTCTTGGCCGCGCCGAACGCAAAACTGACACGGCGATGAGCGTTCTGGAACGCGCCGTCAGCGACATCGACGAGCGCGTACAAAAAGAGGGCGGCCGTCAGCAGGCCGAAGATTTCGCCCAACTGCAGGTCGTGTTCCAGAAGCGCCTCGACAGCCTCGCCGAAGATCTGTCACGCCCGATCCACGCCGTGCGCGCCGATGTTGAACGTCGCCTCGAAGAGGCTGTTCGCACAGGCAACCCCGAGAAGGTGGAACGCCTCGAACGGACGATCCGCCAGCTGCAGGAACAGGTGCAGGTCGCCGAAGCCCGACAGGCTGATGCCGTCGAAGCAATGAGCTCGCAGGTCGATCGCCTGTCGCGCGCAGTCGACGAGCGCCTGCGCTCCGTCGAAGCTCGCGGCGACCAGCGTCCTATCGACGATGTTCGCCGAGAGATGTCGCGCCTTGCTGACACGATCGACGCGCGCCTTGGCAATGTGGAAACGTCCAACCGCTCCGCCATTGACTCGATCGGCCGCCTCAACACCGCGGTCGACGACAAACTTCAAGCGCTCGAAAAGCGCAGCGCCGGCGCTATCGACGCGGTCGGCGAACAGGTCGCCCTGGTCGCCGAGCGCCTTCAGAAACGCCAAGACGAAAGCGTGCAGCGTCTTTCGGATCGCATCTCCGAAACTGCCTCGTCATCGCGTCCGCTGGACAATACTGAAATCGATCGCCTCGCCGACCGCCTCGACGAGCGCGTCAAGGAAAGCGAGCGCCGCAGTGCTGAAGCCATCGGGCAGATCGGCGAGCAGGTCGCACGGGTGGCGGATCGCCTGCAGACACAGCACGCTGAATCGCTGCGCGCCTTCGAGAGCCGCCTCGCGGATTCAGGTCGCAGCTACGAAAACAAGCTCAGCGACGTCCTCTCCGAAGTGCAGCGTCGCATGGAAGAAGTCGGCGACCAGTCGACCGCATTTCTTGCGCCGATGCAGAAGACAGTCTCGTCTCTCGCGCGTCGCCTCGAAGGCCTTGAAGATACGCGCCGTGGCGGCCCCGCGCCGGAAGTCACCCGCGACATTCCGGTGGTGCCAGACGAGTACATCATACTCGACGACGCCCCCGTCGAAGCCGTTGTTAAGAACCGGATCGCGCCTGAGGCGCTAGCTGCCGTCGAACTTGCTGACGCTGAAGTCGAAACGACCGACATCGTTGGCGTCGAGCCGCCGCCTTTCGATCGCAAGGCCGACCCGCGTGATGCGCACCTGTTCAGCGATGAAGCAGCGCCGGTCGAGCCCGTTGCACCGCCACCATCTGGCGAAGTCGCCAAGCGCATTGAAGATCTGCTTGAAACGGATGACGTCTTCCTGGGCCCGCCGCCTGCAGGAGAGTTTGTCGCCGATCTGCCGTCCGACGACAGCCGCGAGAAACTTGCACCCGGCTATCTTGAGGAAGCCCGTCGCGCCGCCCGCCAGGGCCGCCGTATCGCTCCCGTCACCGCCAAGAAGGGTATCGGCAAAGGTCCGCTGATCGCGTCTGGCATGTTGGCCGTTGCGGTTGCCGGTGGCGCTGCCTTCACCGTCATGCGCGGCAAGCAGGAAGCTCAGGGCGACGATTTCGCCAAGCTTGATCCGGCAGCTCCGGTCGAAACCGCAGGCGCTCCCGGGACGGCAGACGCGGTGCTGTTCAACGAAGCCGCTGAAAATGGCGCTGCTGCTAAAGCCGCCGCGCTGTCGCCCACCGATCTTTTCGAAGACGCGCCAGCTAAGCCTGCCGCCATCGCTGCCGCCCCCACAGCCGCCAATGTGCCGGCAGCCTCAGTCGCGCCGAACGCTCCCGCTGTCACGCTCGCCGATGCCGTCCGCAATGGCGATCCGGTAGCACAGCACGACTATGCGCTTGAGCTTCTGCAAAATGGCGACAAGGCCAAAGGCGTCCAGATCCTCCGGGAAGCGGCTGGCCGCGGCCTGGTCATGGCCGATTATCGCCTGGCCAAACTCTACGAGCGTGGCGAAGGCGTCCCCCGGGATATGGCAGCTTCGCGCCAATGGACCGAGAAAGCCGCGGTCGGCGGCAATATCAAAGCCATGCACGATCTTGCCGTGTTCTACGCCGAGGGCGACGCTGGCCCGCAGAGCTATGCTGCCGCTGTCGAATGGTTCCGTCAGGCGTCCGATCACGGCCTGGTGGATAGCCAGTACAACCTTGCAGTCCTCTACGAGCAAGGTCTTGGGCTTAGCCAGGACAAGCCGGAAGCCGCCTATTGGTACGAAGTCGCTGGCCGGGCTGGCGATCAGGATGCAGGCCGTCGCGCCCGCACCATGCTTGCCGAAATGCAGCCGACGCAGGCCGAAGCAATCAAGCGCAAAGCCCGCGCTTTTGCGCCCAAGCCGGGCATTCCCCGTGCCAATGGCGAGTTCGGCCGGCGCGCGTGGGACATCGCCTCGCCCGCCCAGATCACCGAGGCCCAGCGCCTTCTGGTGCGCCTCGGCTTCTCCGCAGGTGCGGCCGACGGGAAGATGAACACGCGCACCGCTGAAGCGATCCGCCAGTTCGAGCGCAACAATTCCCTACCCGTGACAGGCGAAGCCAGCGTGTCGCTTCTGCGCCAACTTCGGGCGGCTACGCTGAACACCGCCGAATAGCCCCAAAATAGAGCTCTTTCAGTAGCTTCCGGCGCGCGTTTCTCGCGCGTAGAACGGCTGAATGCTGATTCACCTCCCCATCGCTCAGATCGCGGTCGACCCGCTGATCCTGATTGCGATTGGCGGGCTGGTTGGCTTCCTGTCCGGGTTGTTCGGCGTCGGCGGCGGCTTCCTGCTGACACCACTGCTGATCTTTTACGGCGTGCCCGCAGCCGTGGCCGTTTCCACGCAAGCCAATCAGGTTCTCGCCACTTCCATCGCGGGCGTTTCAGCTCACTGGCGAGAACGACAGGTGGATACCAAGCTTGGCACATTGATGCTGATGGGAGGACTTGGTGGATCAACCATCGGCGTCGGCGTCTTCAGCCTGCTGAAGTATTTCGGCGTGGTCGATGCAACCATAGCTGTTCTCTACATCGTGTTCCTTGGCGTGATCGGCGGCCTGATGGCGTGGGAAAGCGTCGGCGCTCTTGGCGGCACGGGCGGCGACCCGGGCCGGCGTACGCGCTTACGTGTCTGGATGCGCAGTCTGCCGATGAAGCGCCGGTTCCCGCGCTCGGGCCTTTACATCTCGATCATCCCGCCAATCGGCATCGGCTTCTTCGTCGGCATACTCGCCGCCGTGCTGGGCGTGGGCGGTGGGTTCATTCTTGCGCCGGCAATGGTCTACCTGCTTGGCGTGCCGACGCGCGTGATGGTTGGCACCTCTCTCTTCCAGATCATCTTCCTTACCGCCTACGTCACCTTCCTGCAGGCGACCTTCAACGGCACGGTCGATCTGGTTCTGGCTGGCGTGCTGATGGTCGGCGGCGTGATCGGTGCGCGCTATGGCGCCATGGCCGGCCGCAAACTGAAAGCGGCTCAGCTCCGCCTGCTCCTTGCGCTGCTGGTGCTCGCGATCGCAGGACGCCTTGTCTATGAACTCTACGTCGCCCCGACGCCGGAATACCGGCTGGAGGAGACGACATGAAACTCCGGCTCGCGATCATTGCTTTTGCAGCGCTTGCTGTCCCGCATGCTTCCGCTCAACGTATCGACAGCCGCGACCGCCCCTTCATGGCGGCCGGCCTCGCGGAAGACATCGTCGAGGTAAAGGTCAACTATTCCGGCTCGCGCATCGTTCTATTCGCGACTGCGCCACAACCAGAGAACGAAACATCCGGCATGGCAGTCGCCCTCATCGGGCCGATGGCGCCGCAGAAGATGATCCATCGCACAGCGGCCGGCGATCAAACCATCGAATTCGTCGCGGCCCCTCTGGTGTTCGCCGTCGGCGCAGAACCGCAGGTCGCCGCCAGCGTCGCGCCTGAAGTGATGATCGAGGCCGGTCTCAACGCGCAGGCTTCGGCCATGCCGCGATCGACCCAGCTGATGTCTCCTGACCTCAGCGCGTGGCGCGCTGCCTTTGTCGATCTGAAGATGGAGCAGGGTCTCTACTCGTTCGGCGACACCACGATCGAGCGCCTCGATGGCGGGCTTCGGCGCGCCAAGATCACCCTGCCTCTCAACGCGCCGCCGGGAGAATACCGCATTCGCGCAGTCTCGTTCCGCAATGGCGCGCCGGTGGGGGAAAGCGAGCAGGTGTTGACGCTGGTGCGCAGCGGCCTCGATGCGACGTTGTTCGATCTCTCACGGCAGCATGGGTTCATCTATGGCTTCCTGGCGGTGCTGCTGGGCGTGAGCGTCGGCGGGATCGCGGCGTGGTTCGGCAGGAAGTAGACAGGCGGATCAGCCTGTCGCCCTGATCGTATCCGGGATCAGACGTTCACGCGCAGCAAGATAGACGCCGTCGCGCCCCAACACGCCCGCGAACACGCCCTGTGGGAATACGTGGGTGAAAGCCTCATCCATCAGATTGAGCCCGCCCGTCAGCGCACCGTAGGCCGGCATCACGAGACGCTTGCCATCTGTCGCGAAGCAGCGAGCGCGCACCGTGCGACCTCCGCGCCCGACGACACGCGCGCAGGGATGCAGGTGTCCTGCAATCTCTCCCTGCGCCATTCCCGCTGTCGGCTCGTGGCGAAATGCAAGGTTCCCCAGCTTCAACTCTGACGCAAATCGCCCGCCGAGATCTTCCGGCGGCTTCGGATCATGGTTGCCTTCAATCCAGACCCAGTCGCAGGCCGCAGTCAGATCCCGCACGAACGCAACATCGTCCTCAGCCATGCGCGGGCGGGCGCCGTGATCGTGAAAGCTGTCACCCAGAGAGATCACTGTGGTTGGCTGCAGAGCATCAACCAGAGCCGCAATCCGTTTGAGCGTTGCGCGCGTGTCGTAGGGCGGAAGCAGCTGGCCACGGGCGGCGTAGGACGACGCTTTTTCCAGGTGCAGGTCCGACACCACCAGAACGCTTGCCGCTTCCCACCACAGCGCTCCGCACGTCAGCGTAAGCAGCCGCTCGCCTGCCACATCAAGCGCGAGGCCGGCTGGCGTCCTGTGTTGTGAAACCGATGCGTTCATGGCGCTCGACCGTGCTGAACGTCGGCCCTTACGTCAACGTCGCCCTCGCAGCCAGCCGGCCTCTGCACAATCCAGCGGAAGCATTTCCGCGTATAAGTGATAGGATGGGCAGCCCCAGGTAATCCTGGTGGACATAAACCCGTGACCAATGGGGAGACGCCGATGACTAGGACGCATGTAATAGCGGGCGCAGCGGTTGTTTGCTTGGTACTTATGACTGCTTGCGCAACCCCGCACGCTATAACCCGGACAAAGACCACACTGGGCGAGGTCGACATGGCCGGCCTCGAATGCCGCAGTGACAAACAACCCGGCTCCAACATTTCCCGCAGCATCTGTGCCACGCCGGCAGCGTGGGCGAAGGATGATGCAACGGGAGCGGCGCAGGCCAAGGCTGTGCTCGATCGCAACCGGGATCTCGAAGATAATCGGCGTCTCTACCCCGGCATGAAGGCTGACTAACAATTCTTTGAACGCGCCGAGGCCACTGGCCGTTTGATTGCCGCAGCGGCCTCGCCTAGCCTTGGCCCAAGTCAGACTAGTCGGGTTGGGAACCTTTACATGCGTACAGTGATGCTTGCCGTGATGCTCACGGGCGTTTTTGCCATGGGCGGCT
>CALMWO010000521.1 GCA_937873805.1 uncultured Hyphomonadaceae bacterium | reverse complement strand
TCCTAGTAGTCAGTTGCCGGAAAGAGGCCCCGAGGAGCGACGTCCCCAGGGCCAATTCGCGAGCTAAAGAGCCTTCTTGGAGAAATACCAGTCCGTGTAGTCGTAGCCCTCGCCCTTGCGAGCCTCTGCCGCGTCGGAAGTCTGCGGCGGAGGAACGATGACAGGCTCGCCGGGCTGCCAGTTCTCCGGCGTGGCCACCTTGTTTGCATCAGCGGTCTGAAGGGCAGCGACAAGACGCAGGAACTCGTTGATCGACCGTCCGTTCGACATCGGATAGTAGACCATCGCCCTGAGGATGCCATTCGGATCTATGACAAAGGTCGCGCGCACTGCTGAGGTATCACTCGCCCCTGGCATGACCATGCCGTAGGCGTGCGCCACGCGCATCGACAGGTCCTCGATGATCGGGAAGCGCACATCGACGCCGAATTTTTCCTTGATCGACCGGACCCAGGCGATGTGAGCGTACTTGCTGTCGATCGACAGTCCGAGCAGTTCCGTGTTGAGCGCCGTGAATTTGTCGTGCGCGCGGGCGAAGGCCATGAACTCGGTCGTACATACCGGCGTAAAGTCGGCCGGGTGCGAGAATAGGATCAACCACTTGCCTTTGTAGTCAGACAGCTTTCGTACGCCGTGCGTGGTCACGGTCTCGAAATCGGGCGCCGCCTCGTTGAGGCGCGGCATTCCGCGCGAAAAAAAAGTGACATCAGAGGTGGCATTCATCGAACTTGCTCCTGAAGCGGATCAAAGACCGCGTTTATGTGCGTATCTTCTTATATGCGCATGTTGCACTTTAGAAGCGTTCAAATTGACGCAGGCGAGAGTCTTGCGGAAACGCGGGCTTCTCGATGTCGCTTGGACCTTGTCGGAGGGTTCAACGCGGGGGCTGCAGGTTCTCGCGGTCTCGAACTTCCTGCATCCTTGCGCCAAGCAGCGTATTGCCAAGGCTGAGATTTCCCTCGTGGCATGCGCTCTCGAACAGGTACTGCTCGGTTCGCACCAAAGGTAGCTCGACGATCAAAGGTTCGACGAACAGGTCGGCATCATCCACCCGATAGCGATAAAGGATCACATCGACAGAGATCGGAACTAGCCATTCCGTGATCCGGGTATCGGGCTTGATGGGAAACCCCGCCGAGCCCGGCCCTGAAATACGCCGGTTCGTATCATCGGGCCGGAAGCCCGTCGTCTCGACCACGAACGTGTCGCCGTCCCATCGCGACGACGACGTTCCGGCCCAAGACCCGGATGCATCGCTCCGACCGTCCTTGGAGAATATCCGCGGGGGATCCATCCCCTCCTTGTGGATCACAAGATGATCCGGGGTCTGGATGATCTCGAAGAACATCTCGCCGGACATGACACGATAGGGCGCCCTGCCCGCGTCCGCGATGCAGCGTTCGTTGACTGGACGCGCCTCCGGACCGTCATAGCCGTCAGGACGCTGCTTCAGCCTAACCTCTCCAGCAGGCGTCAATGCGAGTTGTCCGTTGCTCGGGCTCACGATGGCGGATGTCCGCCGTTCGCCATTCACGATGGCAAGTGCATCGCCATCAGGTTGAGATGTCCCAGGATCAAAACGCTCTGCAGCGAGGCGCTGCTGCATGATGAGATCCAGCAAGGCACGCTCTTCGTCCGCGCTAACCGATGCAGCGGAAAACCCTGCCGGTCGCGCAAAGGGCGTCAGCGTGCGCATTGTCCACCGCCCTTGCAGGTCAGGACGTCCATCGGCGGATCGACTTGACTGATCCTGAGCCACACCGGGCGGAGCCGCCAAAATCAGGTAGGCGGCCAACAAGAGGGACTTCTGCAACATCATACATGCGCCCAAAGCGTCGCGATCACGTGACCATCAGCTCAAGGATGAATGTAAACAAATCCCAGGCCTTGTAATCGCGCGAGTTCGGCAACGCCGCTCGGAACGATGTCGGCTTCAGTCACTCCGTAGACATCATCGATCGTCAGATTCAGCGCCCGCATTGTATTGCGGCAGACCACGAGTCGAACTTTCCGTTCAAGCGCAGCATCGATCGCCTTTGCTAGCTCTGGATCTGACTTGGCCTGCTCAAACACTTTCACCCCGCCCGAGAAGCTGACCAGCGTGATCTCGACATTCCCTTCAGTGGCAGCGACATGAGCCCCGATATTGCGAAGTACACGCAGGAAGTAGGCGCGGTCGTCGGGCAGTCCTCCAGAATTCTGATAAACGACCCGCTGAAACGAATAATAGCTGTCACCGGCTGGCGCAGCAACTCGGGCGTCCCCGGTTGCCTGAACGTGGACACAGCCCGAAACAGCAATCACTGCGACGGTAGCCATCGCGATAACACGAACGCACGACATGCAGTGCTCTCTCCAAAGCGCGCCCGCCAACCCCGCAGATCAACGGGTCGTACTCATCAGGCGCACTGCGCGTGTGAGCTCTCCGACGCCAGCGGCGTGGATACTACAGCGGGGCCACAAACTCTATGGCGATGCGGTGATCGAGCACACGTTCCAACCACGATATTGTGCCGGCCCGCACTGCGCCAAGTCCCGGGCCCGGACCAAACACCAGGTCGCCTGATGCAATCGCGCGTATCAGTACGCCTGGCATTGGCTGAGGCGCTCCGATCGATTGAAACGCTTGCTGAAACGCCTTGGCGACAATAGGCGCCTGGCTGGAAGGATCCCGCATGAGCGATTCACCGGCCGCAAGATATCCTTGCTCCAGCCTGGCCAGAACCGGTGCAAGTTGCTTGTCTCGCATTGCGCGTTCTGTCAGATGCAGTCCACCGAGAGGCAACTGTCCCTTTCCGAATGTGCTGTCGCCATCAAAAGCGGTCTGGAGATCGATGATGCTCGCAGCTCCCGACGTTCCAAGTCGAGTCATCAGGCCGGTGCTGCCGGGGCTGGGAAGCGTGATCGCTATGGCTTCCTTCTTGAGGATCGCATCAACCCCCTCCAGCATTGGCAGGTAGCGGATCCGGAAGTCGCGATCTGGATCTAGACCAGCAAGTCGTGCAACCGCTCTGAAGAGTACGTCGCCTCCCCCACCACGCCCCGGCGCTGCCGGTCCACTGATGACGATATCCTTTCCGGCTAGGTCGCCCAGGCTGCCAACTTCTCCGTTGCAAACCTGGAAAAAGCCCCGCCAGTATCCGGGCGCTACAAACCGCAAGTCAGGCGCCGCACCGGTCAGGCGCTTCCTGGCGCCAATGTAACTCATCGCAAGGACACCCTGAGCCTCACCGGAAGCAAGCAGCGCATCTGCGTCCTTCGACTCCGTCACAGGACGCAACGTCACTGGCAAGCTGGGGTCCAGATGCATTGCGAGAAGCAAGGGGAAGACATGCGGATTGGGCGGAGAAGCTATCGTCACTTTCGGTGACGACTGGGCATGGGCGAGACCGCCCGCCACAGCAACTGAAAACGCGCTTCCTGAAA
>CALMWO010000520.1 GCA_937873805.1 uncultured Hyphomonadaceae bacterium | reverse complement strand
TGAAGCGGCCCGAGGCGGCGAACGCCGGCGCGGCCAAGGAAGCGCACTGATCAGCCGAGCGGGTCTTCCGGCTTCAGCGTGAACGTCGCCACCAATCCCGTCGTCGCATAGTCGCGTGTGACCTTCCCGCCCAGCGAGCGCTCGATCATCAGCTCGATCAGCGAAGACCCGAACCCGGTGCGCTCCTGAGGCTTGGGCTTCGGGCCGCCCTCTTCCGCCCAGCCGAGCACCAAGCCGCCATCGTCGCGGCGCATCCAACTGACACGAACGCGCCCTTCCGGGACTGACCACGCGCCGTACTTCGCGGCGTTCGTCGCCATCTCGTGGATGACAAGGCCCAGCGACTGCGCGGTTGTCGGCGACACGCTGAGATCGGGGCCGGTGAGCGCCAGTCGCCCGCGATCGGCGCCAAACGGCTCCAGCTGCCCGGCGACAAGATCCTTCAGCGCGACAGCGCCCGACGGGCTTTTCGCCATCATGTCGATCGACTGGCCGAGCGCCGTAAGCCGCGCCACCAGGTCGTCCCGCAACTGATCGACACTCGCCGCCGAGCGGGCGGACAGCCGCACCAATGCGGATGCGATGGCGATCTGGTTCTTGGCGCGGTGCGCCGTTTCCCGCAGCAGGATCGCCTGCTCCTGGTCGTGGTTCAGCCGGCGCCGGGCCGCACGTGTCAGCGTGCCGAGCACGTCGTCCACCTCGCGCACGATCGAGTGGACTTCGGGGACGTCGCCACCCGCATCCAGCGCCTTGCCCACACTGGCAGCGCGCCGGATCGATCGGGCCAGCATCTGGCCCAGCGCCGCGCCTGAAAGGATCGTCACGATCACCACGACAAGCGTCAGGATCGTGAAATTGCGCCAGCGTTGCGTCGTGCTCGCGTCAACCTGTTCCGATGACGTCCAGACACAGGCGCGCCAGTTCCACGGCTCCAGCGCATCGCTGGCGGACGAATATGTGACGCCATCGATCACCTGGTCACTCATGGCCTCCCCGCTATCGGGGCCGCACAGTTTGGACAGGAGGAATGCCTGATCGTCCCCGGGCGCCCGCCCGGCCACCAGCTTGTTGGCGCGGTCGAGCACCGCATACGTCCAACTCGGCGGCGGAAGATTTTCCCGGAAGGCTTCGCTCAACTTGTCCGCATCGCGCGTCATGAGGAGCGCCGCTACGCGACGCTCGCCCGAGATGAGCGGCAGCACGACATTGAACACGTCCTTCTTCGCAGTCTGCCCGAAGAACACATCCGAGACCCACACCTCGCCGCGCTGGATCGCTTCTGTGGTCGACACCGGATCGGAGGTGCGATTGAGGGGCGTGCCCCACGGCACGCGCGTGTTGAGGATCTGCTGCATGCTCGTGTCAACGGCTATGAGATAGGTGTCGGAACCGCGCAGGGCGTCCGTCGCCTTGCGATGGAGCAGGCTGTATTCCTCGGTCTCGATCCAGCCGCTGGCGGCGAACACCGAGAGGTTCGTCACCATCTGGCGCAGCTCGCGATCAAGCGTCTGGGAAATGGCGCTCACGCCCTGCGCGGCGCGCGCTTCCATCTGGCGGTGGCTGATCGCGTCTGACTGGAAAAGCAGCACAGCCACGAACGCAAGCGAGGGCGCCGCCAGAGCCATGATCAAGGCGATGATCAGAACCGTGACGGGCGTTCGTGGAAAGCCTCTGGCGCGGTGCCCAGTTGCGCTCATTGCGCTGTATGCCAATCGTCCCAAATACCCCTAAGGCCGACACCCTAGAGCAAAGACACACACGGCTCCAGCACATAGGGCAACCCGGCCGGGTGCTAAGCCTGACATCGCTTGTGGTTACTCGAAGTGGAGATAGGCCGGGTCGAAGGACGAAATCTCGGCCAGACGGCTGCGGTCGAGCAGGTCGATCGCGCCCTTGCGGTATTCCGCCGTCTTCTCTTCCGACAGGCGCCGGAATGTCCGGTTCACATGGATCACGCTGATCCCGAGAATGTCGGCGAAGTCTTCCTGATTGAGCGGCAGCTCGATCGTCCGTCCACGCATCTGTCCGATAGCGGACAATCTTGCTTCCAGCTCACAAAGCGCATGGGCCAGCTTTTCAAGACTGTCGCGGCGGCCAAGCGAAACCACGCGCTCGGCCAGGATCGAGTCCTCCTGTCCCATCGTCCAGGCGACAGCCGCGGCAAGGCCGGGGTAGCGTTCGAACAGCTCCGCGCCCTGTGGCGCCTCGATACGGATCAGGCTCACCGGCGTGCGCGCGGTCAGGTCGAAGCTGGACGCCTTGAACAGCACGCTATCGGCGCAGAGGATGTCGCCGGGCAGCGCATAATTCACGATCTGCCGGCGACCGGAGGCCAATCCGCGCGAACGGAACACCCAGCCCGATTCAACCAGATAGATCTGCGGGCAGCGCTCGTTTTCCTTCACGATCGGCCGGTTGGCCGAAATCTCGACGCGGTCGCGGGCAAGCGCCCTGACATCGCGCAGAAGCGTTTCCGACAGGCCGTTCAGGCTTGTCATTTTGCGGCGCAGCAACTCGGCTGCCCTATCGATCGGGGAATCCGTCCGTGTCATCACGCCCTGATTCATCAGAACCCAAACCCACCGCGACGGACCGCGGCAGCTTTCGACGCGAGGACGGCTTCAACGGCTTCCGAATAATCAACGCGGGCCGAAGGCCTGCAATAGATCGAATTGGACTGCATGTTTCACCTTGGGTCGCCCCTCCCAGCCCGACTAGCTCAGAACAATCCAACGCGACTTTGCTCAGATTAGTTCCGTGAAAAAAAACACACGGAATCAGCAGTCCCCGCAGAAATCGTTGCGGTTCCATGCTGGCGAAATCAAATGCAGCGGCGGTTCGACGGCCGAAACCGTTCAACCGAGGCGACAGTGCGGCTTGACGATGTCTTTCAGGCGCGCTGGCTGCTAGCGCACCTGGATCGGAACCCGCGCGAGAATTGCGCGGCCGCCGGGCGCCTCGAGCACATAGCGGACCTCGTAGTCGCCAGCTTCCGTTGGCGCCGTCAGGTCCGGCGCGCCGGTGACGTAGAAGTACGACTTCTCGCCGGACGTTGCCGTGGCGCCCTTCGGAACGAGATCGATGTAGTCGCCGCTCGACTTCGGGCCGGTCCAGTCGACCTTGAACTTCGCGCCCTTCGCGACGCTGCCCGGCGCTTTCAGAGTCGCCCTGGCTTGCGTGACCGTCAGCGGAACACCTGTCGGAACCTTGCGTCCGTTCGGCCCTTCGAGAACGTAGCGGATCTGATATGCGCCCGGAGAGGACGGCGCCTCCAGCTTCGCGGGTGATCCGGCGCTGGTGTAGGCGTAGGTGATCTCGCCGCTGGTGGCGGTCACACCCGCCTTCACCAGATCGATGTAGTCGCCGGGCCCGTTGGGACCGGTCCATCCGAATTCCAGATCCTGTCCGGTCTCGGCCGTGGCGGGGCCCGTCAGGGTCGCGGCGGCTGCCGTGACCGTCAGCGGCGACGTCGCCTTCACCGTGCGCGGGCCGGCCATATCGAGCACATAGCGGATATCGTATTCGCCAGCCTCTGTCGGCGCGCGCACCGTGGCCGCGCCATTGGAGTTGCGCACGTAGTCGTACGTAATCTCGCCTTTGGTGTCGGCATAGCCGCGCGGAACGATGTCTATGTAGTCGCCCGAATTGCCCGGACCGGTCCATGCAATCACCACATTCGCGCCGGCAACCGACGTTGCGGCGGCCTTGAGCGTCACCTCGCCATCGACAGGCGGCGCGTTGGGATCGGCTGGAGGGGGCGTCGCCGGATTGGGCTCACCGACAGCAATGCCCGGCTGAGCGGCATCTACGGGCGGCGTCACCTCTGCGGCAGGCGGCGGCGTGTTGTTTTCGCAGGAACAGCCAACCAGCACGATCGTTGAAACGCAGGCCAGAATCACTGATCTCATCTGCTTCGTCCTCCCATGGCACGCCTCCAATATCAGCCAAATCAACCACGACAAACGGGCTGGCGCAGGTTCCTGCCCCCTTGCGCCTTGGGACGGCGATCCTAACTCTTGCCAAGGATCAAACACGCTGCCTTCGGGGGTGCTATTGATCCAATGGGGCGCCGGATGCCGGGTCCCGATAGCCTGCCGACTGCTTCTTATAAGGGTCAGACATTTCATGGACTTCGAACGCTATACCGAGCGTGCCCGCGCAGCTGTTCAGAGCGCCCAGACGAGCGCGCTTGCAGGCGGCCATCCGCAGATCATTCCCGAACACCTCATCAAGGCGATGTTCAACGACCGCGACAAGCTGGCGTTGAACCTGATCCGCGCCGCCGGCGGCGACCCCGAGCTCGCCCAGCAGAACATCGACAAGCTTCTCGCTGCCCAACCGAAATCGACCGGCGGATCGCAGCCGGGCCTGAGCCAGGACCTTGCTCGCCTGTTCCAGCTTGCAGAAGAAGACGCCAAGAAAGCTGGCGATGACTACGTCACCACCGAGCGCCTTCTGCTGTCCGCCACCAAGATCAAGGGCAAGGCGGCTGATGCACTGAATGCAGCCGGCGCGACGACCAATGCGCTGGTGAAAGCCATCGCCGAACTCCGCAAGGGGCGCACCGCTGACACCGCGACGTCAGAAGAGAAGTACGAAGCGCTCAAGAAATATTCGCGCGACCTCACCGAAGCAGCGCGCGAAGGCAAGCTCGACCCCGTGATCGGCCGCGACGAGGAAATCCGCCGCTGCATCCAGGTGCTCAGCCGCCGCACCAAGAACAACCCCGTCCTCATCGGCGAGCCCGGCGTCGGCAAGACCGCCATCGCCGAAGGCCTCGCTCTGCGCATCGTCAATGGCGACGTGCCGGACAGTCTGAAGGAAAAGAAACTCCTGTCGCTCGACATGGGCAGCCTCATTGCCGGCGCAAAATTCCGCGGCGAATTCGAGGAGCGCCTGAAAGCCGTCCTGCAGGAAGTGACGCAGGCCGAAGGCGAGATCATCCTGTTCATCGACGAGATGCACACGCTCGTCGGCGCGGGCAAGGCTGAAGGCGCAATGGATGCGTCCAACATGCTGAAGCCCGCCCTTGCGCGCGGCGAGCTGCACTGCGTCGGCGCCACCACGCTCGAGGAATACCGCAAGAACATCGAGAAGGACGCCGCCCTCGCCCGCCGCTTCCAGCCCGTGTTCGTGGGCGAGCCGTCTGTCGAAGACACCATCTCGATCCTGCGCGGCCTGAAAGAGAAGTACGAAGTCCACCATGGCATCCGCATTTCGGACGCCGCCATCGTCGCCGCAGCCACGCTGTCGAACCGCTACATCACGGACCGCTTCCTGCCGGACAAGGCCATCGACCTGCTGGACGAAGCCGCCTCGCGCCTGCGCATGGCGGTCGAATCGAAACCGGAAGAACTCGACGAGATTGACCGCCGCCTGATGCAGCTTCGCATCGAGGTGGAAGCGCTCAAGAAGGAGAAGGACGACGCCTCGCGTGATCGCCTGAAGAAGCGCGAAGCCGAGATCAGTGAGCTGCAGGCGAAGTCAGATGAAATTTCGTCAGCGTGGAAAGCCGAGAAGGATCGCCTCGCCGGCGGCACGCAGGCAAAGGATCGCCTCGACAAGGCCCGCGCCGAACTTGCTGACGCAGAACGCCGCTCCGACTGGGCGCGCGCCGGCCAGATCAAGTATGGCGACATCCCCGCCCTCGAAAAGCTGATCTCCGACGCCGAGGGCAAGGAAACGTCCGACGGCGACGCCAAGCCCCTGGTGAAGGAAGTTGTCGACGCCGAAGCCATCGCCGCTGTTGTCTCGCGCTGGACCGGCATCCCGGTCGACAAGATGATGGAAGGCGAGCGCGAGAAACTGCTGCAAATGGAAGACAAGTTGCGCGAGCGCGTTGTTGGACAGGAAGAAGCGCTGGAGATCGTCGCCAATGCAGTCCGCCGTGGCCGCGCCGGCTTGCAGGACCCGAACAAGCCGATCGGCTCGTTCATGTTTGTCGGCCCCACCGGCGTCGGCAAGACCGAGCTGACGAAAGCGCTCGCCGAATTCCTGTTCGACGACGACAGCGCCGTGCTCCGCATCGACATGTCGGAGTACATGGAAAAACACGCCGTCAGCCGCCTGATCGGCGCGCCTCCGGGCTATGTCGGCTATGAAGAGGGCGGCGCTCTCACTGAAGCCGTCCGCCGCCGGCCGTATCAGGTCATCCTGTTCGACGAGATCGAGAAGGCGCACCCGGACGTGTTCAACGTGCTGCTGCAGGTGCTCGACGATGGCCGCCTCACCGACGGCCAGGGCCGCACCGTGAACTTCAACAACACCGTCATCATCATGACGTCGAACCTCGGCGCGCACGCCATCGCTGATGACAAGTCAGAAGGTGAAATCTCCGGCCCTGCCCGCGACGCAGTGATGGAAGCTATCCGTGCGCACTTCCGCCCGGAATTCCTGAACCGCATCGACGAGATCGTTTTCTTCAAACGCCTCGGCCGCGGCGAGATCGACCGTATCGTCAGCGTGCAGATGAAACGTCTGGAGAAAATCCTCGCCGACCGCCGCATGACCATCCATCTCGACGAGCCGGCAATGCACTGGCTCGCTGCGCGCGGCTATGACCCGGTTTACGGCGCGCGTCCGCTCAAGCGCGCGATCCAGAAGGAGCTGCAGGACCCACTTGCACGCCTCATCCTGGAAGGCCGCATCAACGATGGCGACGACATAAAAGTGACCGTCGACAAGGAGTCCGGCACGCTCGCGCTCAACGGCGTGCCCGCGCAGATGAAGCGCGCCGCGATGAATTAAGGATACTCCGCCTGACGAGCCTAGCATCGTCAGGCGGAACCTGTTTCGCGCGCAAGACGAAGCCTTCTCCGCGCCAGCGGGAAAACCTGTCACCAAAGCGCCACAAGGATCCAAGAACGCGCTTCCCAACGGCAGGCTTGCGTTGCGTCACGCATTGCGCCGCGGGGTCATGCAAACCAGCTTCTCCAGACAGATCGCCCCAGATGCGGTCGTTGGAGGAAAAAATGCTTCGTACAATGAAGTCTGCAATTCTCGCTGGCGTGGCAGCGACACCGCTGTTGCTCGGCGTGGCCATGGCGCAGGCGCAACCCGCGAGCGACGACATTGTCATCGTCACCGGCACGCGCGTCGAGAACCGTTCGGCGCTCGATACGGCCGTTGCCGTCGACGTTCTGCCCGCCGAAGTCCTGGAAGCCGGCGGCGTAAGCGAGATCAACCAGGCGCTCTCCATCGCGCTGCCCTCCTTCAACTTCCCGCGCCCCGCACTGAACGACGGTACAGATACGATCCGCCCCGCCACGCTGCGTGGCCTCGGCCCTGACCAGACGCTTGTGCTGGTGAACTCCAAGCGCCGCCACGCTGCCTCACTGGTCAACGTCAACGGCTCGATCGGCCGCGGCTCCGCCGCCGTCGATATGAACACGATCCCGACCGCCGCTATCTCCGCAATCGAAGTCCTGCGCGACGGCGCCTCGGCGCAATACGGTTCCGACGCCATCGCCGGCGTGATCAACGTGCGCCTCCGCGAAGCCAGCAGCGGCGGCAACGTCACCGCCTCCTACGGCCAGCGCGAAACCAGCTATGACGTGCCGACCAACCCCTTCCCGACCAACCTTGGTCTGCCGGCCGCCCCCTCGACGATCAGTCGCGACCGCAGCGACGGCCAGACCTCAACGGTCTCTGGCTGGATCGGCCTACCGCTCTTCACCGAAGCCGGCTTCCTGACTGTGTCGGCAGAATACAAGCACCAGGAACATACCGAGCGCAGCGGTTACGACACACGCCAGCAATACGCCTTCATCAGCGGTTCGCCGAGCCCACGTGAAGCCTCCGCCCTGCGCTGGAATGCCTGGTCGGGTGAACCGGAGATGGACCAGTACACCCTGCTCGCCAATGCCGGCTATGACATTGGCGGCGGCACGGAGCTCTATGGCTGGGCCAGCTACCAGAACCGGGAAGCGGTCTCCGCCGGCTTTTTCCGCCGTCCACTCGATGATCGCAACATCACCTCGATCCATCCGAACGGCTTCCTGCCGAAGATCAACCCGACAGTGACCGACTATTCCTACGCCTTCGGCTCCCGCTTTGGCCTGGCTGACTGGGACATCGACACGTCGCTTGTCTATGGCAAGAACAAGATGGAGTTCGACATCATCAACACGCTGAACCGCTCCATCGGGCCAGCGTCCAAGACGTCGTTCGATGCTGGCGGCTTCGAGTACGAGCAGGTCGTCTTCAACTTCTCCGGCGTGAAGCAGTACGAGCTGGGCCTCGCCTCGCCGCTCAACGTCGCGACCGGCGTCGAGTGGCGCAAAGAACGCTATGGCATCTTCGCCGGTGAGCCGGACAGCTATCGCAATGGCGGAGCGTTGCTCAACGGCAACCCCACACCATCGGGCGCACAGGTGTTCCCGGGCTTCCGCCCGTCGAACGAAGTCGCCGCGAGCCGCGACGCGGTCGGCGTCTATCTCGACCTTGAGGCGAATGTCACCGACGCCCTGCTGCTCTCTGCCGCCGTCCGCGCCGAAAACTACTCGGACTTCGGCGACACGGTCACCGGCAAGCTGTCGGCCCGCTACGACTTCACCGACATGTTCGCCATCCGCGGTTCGGTTCAGAATGGCTTCCGGGCGCCCGCGCCACAGCAGCAGTTCTTTGCCACGACCTCGACCAACTTCATCAACGGCGTGCCGTTCGAGATCACGACCTTCCCGGTCAGCGATCCAGTGGCGGTCGCCCTCGGCGCCCAATCGCTCAAGGCTGAAGAATCGATCAACTACTCGCTCGGCACGGTGATCCGCTTCGGCGAACTCAATGTGACGATCGACGGTTATCGCATCGATATCGATGATCGCATCGTGCTCTCGGAAAACCTCACGCAGACCAACGTTCGCGCCTACCTGCAGAGTCAGGGCTTCGTCGGCGTCGGTGGCGGCCGCTTCTTCATCAACGGGGTGGATACAGAAACGCAAGGCGTCGACATCGTCGCCAACTATGCGCTGCCGGACACCTCGTTCGGAAAGTTCGGCCTCACCTTCGGCGCCAACTTCAGCGAAACCAGCGTGACCCGCGTGCCGGCCATCCCGGTGCTCTCGACACTCACACCCGCACCCGAACTGTTCAGCCGCGTCAACGTGCTGACCTTCGAAAAGGGGCAACCGAAAGACAAGTACACGCTGGGCGTCAACTGGACTTACGACACCTGGAGCGCTGGCGTACGCGCCATCCGTTACGGGGAAGTCCTCGTGCCGGGCACGACCCTCGCGAACGACTTCACCTTGACGCCCAAGACCGTGGTTGATCTCGATGCCTCGTGGCAGATGACCGATATGGTCAAACTGACCGTCGGCGCCGACAACGTCTTCGACGAATATCCCGATGCACTGCGTCCAGCGCTGAACACGACGAACAACACGCCGTTCTCGTCGACCTCGCCGCTGGGCTACTCCGGCCGCTTCGTCTACGCCCGCGTCGGCCTCGACTTCTAGGCGGCGCGAACTCGCGAAAACAGAAAGGCCCGCCCCGGCAATCCCGGAGCGGGCCTCTTCTTTTTCCTCAGGCTGTAACCAGCCGTGTCAGTTCGGCGCGAAGGTCAACGG
>CALMWO010000519.1 GCA_937873805.1 uncultured Hyphomonadaceae bacterium | reverse complement strand
GCTAGGATTAGATCGATGCCGAGATCCTCGACCTCCAGATCGGTCGGTCGGCGCTTCAGCCGATCGGCAGCAAACCGGACTAGCAATACGAAGCAGTTGGCATAGGTCTTCACCGTGTGCGGGCTGACGGCGCGTTCCCGCGGCAGATGTTCGCGGAGGTATGCCGTGAGATGGGGAGCGAGCGCCGTCATGCCACTTCTCCCAGAAAGAGGTGTTCGCTCGCGGCAGCGATGTCGCGCAGCAGCACCGGGGTGGCTTCGAGATACCAATAGGTGTTGGCGATCGAGGCGTGCCCCAGATAGGCGCTGAGTCCGGCCATATGATGCGCAACGGCCTCCCTGTCCGGCGAACACGACTCCAGCGAGCGCACGGCGAAAGTGTGCCGCAAATCGTGTAGCCGCATTCCGGTCGTACCGGTTGGTCCACGATAGCCGAGCTGTCGCGCCAGTCTGACGAACACGATATGAGCACGCACCTTGTGGGGTGCTCTTCCCCGGATCGTCACGAACAGGTCGCTGCCAGTAGCGCCGAGCCTTGCCCGGGTAGCGAGATAGGCTTCGAGCGCCTGACGGGTCGATGGCTGCAACGCTATCAGGCGCTGCTTGCCGAACTTGCCGTTGCGAATGATCAGGCCGTCTCCGCCCAGATCGTCGCATTGTAGCGCCAAGGCTTCGGAAATCCTGAGGCCCGTCGCAGCCAGCAGTCCAAACAGGCAATGGTAGGTATGAGGGCTGATCATGCCCATGGGCGGCAGGTCCAGTGCTGCTGCCATGATCGCCCGAACCTGTTCCGGTTCGATGATGGTCGGCGTGGGGCGCGGACGCTTGCCCCGACCGAAAACGCCCGCAGGTGGGACCTGGTGTCCTGAATCTTCGGCGTGGGCGAATAGGCTGAAGTTGCGAACCGTGTCGAACCGCCTTTGGGCCACGTTCTGCGAGCTCGATGTGTGGCACCAGTCGTATATCCGTCGGACCTTGGTCCGTCGGTCACCGAATCCTTCGGCGTATGCTGCGTAGAGTCTGAGCATCCGGTCCTGTTCGCGGAATTTCCGGCCCAGGCTGCGATGCAGCGCGACGTATCTGGAAATATGCGTGTTCAGCATGACAGATCTCCTGGCCAGGGCTGTGCGATCTTCATGAGCATCGGCAAATCGACCTTGGCGTAGATGGCAGTGGTCTCGGGCGAGCTGTGACGCAGGATGGTCCCGACGGACTCCAGGCCTGCGCCCGCGCGCAGCATGTTGGTGGCAAGCGAATGCCGGAATATGTGTGATCCGGTCGGCAGACCTTCGATCCCGCTTCGCTCCAATGTGCGTGCAACGATGCCGGCAATCTCAGCCGACGAGCTCAACGACCGAAACGGGGCATGCGCGCGCAGGAACAGGTGTCTGTCGATCGCCTTTGGACGAGCCGTCGACAGGTAGGCCAAGATCGCGTCGCCGACATCCTGGGGCAGTGGCAACCGCTCCGACCGTCGTGACTTGCCCTTGACTATCAAATGGCCGGAACGCCAATCGATGTCGTCGAGGCGCATATCCCGAATATCACTTGCCCGCAGGTCGAGCCTGGCAAGCAAGAGAATGATGGCCTTATCCCGGATCTGCACTGGCCGGTCAGTCGGACAGGCCGAAATGATCCTCTCGATCGTTGCCGGGTCAACATAGCGCGGCAATGTTGAAAGGCGGTATCGCGGCACAGAGGGTATCGCGTGCAGCAGTGCGGGACGGCATTGGCCTTGACCAATGAGAAAGCGAAGAAAGCTCCGCATGATCGTAACGAGCAGCGATACCGATCCCGGCGTCTCCTTGCTTCTTCGCGCGAATGCGCTTCGTAGACCGGCGGCATCCCACAGCACGGGTGCGCCAAGCATGGCTATCAACCGGTCGACCTCCGGCCGATACCGACGGATAGTCGCGTCGGTTGCGCCGCGATGCTGCTTGAGCCAACCGAGATAGGCCGCGACATCCGGATGTACTTCCAGCTTCGCTCCGACTGGCGCGATAGCACCGCGATCACGAAGAAACGCGACGAAGTGCCGAATGAAACGACGACGCCTCTTCATACCTGAAGAGGCCAACTTGCCGCGTTTGCGAAACGCCGGGCAGCGACAGTCGTGACCCGCGTATTGCTCGATCACCCCCTCATCGACTTCGGTCCAAGGTCGTCGCGACACGCGAAGCCAGATGGCGAAGTGCTCGGCCTCTGATCGATATGCTCCCGATAGCGCCTCAACGAGCTGGAGAGCATCGATCTGGTGCGAGTAGGCTGCCAGATGCCCACCGAGATCATCGATCCCATCGGCGACCACGATGTAGCCCTGATCTTCGAGAAACCGGATAAAGCGCCTGACACGCGCCGCAAGATCGGCCTTGTAGGCCGGCTCTTGCGCTGAATATCCCGGGCACCGGCATCGATGCTTCTCAAACCGGTGCGCGACGTGGTCGTCGAGCGTCTCGAGCGCAATCCCACGTAGTCCCAGCCAACTGAGAAAGTGGCGGACCGCTGCGCTGTACAGGACCGCACAAGCCGCCCCTTCGTCAACCGACAGAGAGGAGAGGAATGCGGTGAATAGGGCGTCGGGACTGGGCGGATTTTCAATCCTGCGCGGCGCGGGCCGAAACGACGCAAATGATCTTGTTGGCATGGTGGTTCCTTCGACGTGTTGAGGTCGAAGAACCCGTAATTATCTGGAGTGAAATCATGACGAACCGACGCAAATCCGAGCCTCCGGCTGCCG
>CALMWO010000518.1 GCA_937873805.1 uncultured Hyphomonadaceae bacterium | reverse complement strand
AGAAATGCCGCAATGGCGCCACCGTGCAGCGCGGGAATGCTGGTGTTGCCAATCAGGCTGTCGCGCGCCGGCAGGATGGCGAGCACGCCCTGTTCATCGATGCGTGTCTCGATGCCCATGAAGCGGCCAAAGGGCGAGCCAGAGATGATGTCGCGAATATCGGGCATCGTCTCACCCCTCGCGGCGATTGAGGATGAAGGCGGCCTGCGCCGTGGCGATCGGGTCGTCCGATGATGCGTCCCACGCCTCCGCACGGAGGAAGGCGATGGTTTTGGTGGCCCGGTAGCAATGCGCTGCGCAGGTGATGTCGGTATGCGGAGCGGCGGGGCGCAGGTGATCGATCCGCAGGTCGAGCGTGGCCGGGTTCGCCGCCATGCCGAACCCGGCCATGATGGCGAGGCCGCAGGTGTGATCTATGAGAGCCGTGACGGCGCCGGGAGCAACAATGCTGCTGCCGTCAGTGCCTGCGAGGTCTGCGCGCCAGGGCAGCAGGATCGAGCCACGGCCAGGAGAGGACGATAGATAGCGCATGCCGAGCGCCACCGCGTAGGGCGCGTGCGTGACCATCTGCGATGCATGCGCGCCGGCCCAGTTTGCGGCAGCTTCTGGTAACTCGTCGTTGCTGTCGCGTGTCATCGGCGCGCGATCAGACGTCCAGCTCATCGACGAACTTGGCGTTGTCCTGGATGTATTTGAAGCGCAGCTCCGGCTTCTTGCCCATCAGGGTCTCGACCAGTTCCTCGATCGCCTTGGGCGACTTCGGCAGTTGCACGCGCGCCATGGTGCGCGTGGCGGGGTTCATGGTGGTTTCCTTGAGTTGAGCGGGCATCATCTCGCCGAGACCTTTGAAGCGGCCGATATCGGCGTTCTTGCCCTTGAACTCGGTTTTCAGCAGCTCGTCCTTGTGAGCGTCGTCGCGCGCATAGACTGACTTGCCGCCATGGGTGAGGCGATAGAGCGGAGGCATGGCGAGGTAGAGCCTGCCTGCGTCGATAAGGCCCGGCGTCTGGCGATAGAAGAAGGTGATCAGCAGCGCCGCGATGTGCGCTCCGTCCACGTCGGCGTCGGTCATGATGACGATGCGTTCGTAGCGGAGGTCTTCGACCCGGAAACGATGGGCGAGACCGGTGCCCAGCGCGGTTGCGAGATCGCTGAGTTCCTTGTTGCCTGACAGCTTGTCGTCGCCTGCGCTGGCGACGTTCAGGATCTTGCCGCGCAGTGGGAGCACGGCCTGTGTCTCTCGGTTGCGAGCCTGCTTGGCGGAGCCGCCGGCCGAGTCGCCTTCGACAATGAAGAGTTCGGTGCCGATAGCCGATCCGTTCGAGCAATCCGCAAGCTTGCCGGGCAGGCGCAGCTTCCGCGTGGCGGACTGGCGCGCGACTTCCTTGTCCTTGCGCTTGCGCATGCGGTCTTCAGCCTGGCCGATCGCCCACTCAAGCAGGCGGTTGGCGTTAGCCGTCGACGCAGTCAGCCAATGGTCGAACCGGTCGCGCATCGCGTTTTCCGTGATGCGGAAAGCGTCCTGCGTCGAAAGCTTCTCTTTTGTCTGGCCGACGAATTCCGGATTGCGGATGAAAACCGAGAGCAGGGCGCCTGCCGTGCCGAGTACGTCATCGGCCGTAATCAGGCCCGTCTTCTTGTTGCCCACCATCTCGCCATAGGCGCGCAGGCCTTTGGTCAGCGCCGAACGCATGCCGGCTTCGTGCGTGCCGCCTTCGGGCGTCGGGATGGTGTTGCAATAGGTGCGCGAGAAGCCGTCAGCTTCACCGAAGCCATTGGTAGACCAGATGACAGCCCATTCAACGGCGCCACCGCCATTGACTTCGACACGGCCGGTGAAGGGTTCAGGCAGGACGGTCTTCGTCTCTGTCGTCAGCTCCTTGAGCATGTCGGCGAGACCGTTGGGGTACGACAACACGGCTTCCGCCGGTGTCTTGTCGTCGTCCTTCAGGAGCTTGGGGTCGCAGCTCCAGCGGATCTCCGCGGCGCGCGAGAGATA
>CALMWO010000517.1 GCA_937873805.1 uncultured Hyphomonadaceae bacterium | reverse complement strand
ACGGTTCGGCTTTCATGGTGCGCGTCGCAATGACGTCATCGCTGAAACAAGAAATGGCAGGGATGGAAACAGAGGAGATCGCAGGAACACACGGGGACGACATTCTATGAAAGCCAAACTTCTCTATTCGGGCATCGTCAGCGCAGTCATCGGCGTGACGTTGATGGGGGGAAGCGCTGCGTGGGCGCAAAGCGCACCTGATCCGCTGCCGGACGCAGACGATCAAAGCGCACCTCCGCCGAAAGACGACGTCATCATCGTGACGGGCACCCGCACGACCGGCATGACCGCGGAAGACAGCCCGGCGCCAGTCGTCGTGCTCGACGCCAGCGCGCTCGAAAGCACAGGCCAGCCCGATCTGCGCGTCGCACTGTCGCAGAACGTCCCGTCATTCACGGCGCAGGCTTTCGGCGGCGATACGGCGGCGCTTACGCTCTCTGCCAAGCTTCGCGGCCTCAGCCCGAACCACGCCCTTATCCTGGTCAACGGCAAGCGGCGTCACGGCACGTCCAACCTCGCCGTTCTCGGTGGCGGCTTCCAGGGCAACGCCAGCGCCGACCTCAGCTTCATCCCCAGCGGCTCGATCGAGCGTGTGGAAGTGCTTCTGGACGGCGCGGCCGCCCAGTACGGCTCGGACGCGATCGCGGGCGTCATCAACATCATCCAGAAAAGCTCTGACACTGGCGGCGCCATTGTCGTGGACGGCGGTCAGTATTTTGATGGCGGCGGTGAAAGCTATCACGTATCGGCCAACGCCGGCTGGGCGCCGTTCGATGGCGCTTACATGAACCTGACGTATGACTCGAAATTCCGTGACGACAGCTTCCGCGGCGACTTCGATCCGCGCGTAGTGAACGGGCCGTGGAACAATGGATCAACCACCGGTGGGGTACCTGCGACCAACAGCCCGGTGCAGTCCTATTCGCAGGTGACGACAGCTCCCGGCTGGCCCTATCTCAACCGCATCGCCGGTGACCCGCAGATCAAGGTCGACGTCTTCAGCTTCAACGGCGGCTACGAATTCTCGGACGATCTGGAGTTCTACACCTTCGGAACCTATGGCTTCAAAAACGGCAACGCGCACGAGAACTATCGTCTTCCCAACGTCGTGACCGGCAAGGCCCTCACTGGCTCGACCCGCACCGACGTTCCGTTCCCGCTGGGCTTCGATCCGCGCCAGGGCTCGGTCGAGCAGGACTATGCGATCGCCGCCGGCTTCACCGGCACGGTGAACGGCTTCAACTGGGATTTCGGAACGGTCTATGGCGAGGACAAGGTGAAGATCACCGTCCTCAACACAGCCAACGCCGACTACTATCGCGATACATCCGTGCTCGCGACCGGTTCGACGCCCTACAAGCCGGGCTACACGCCGCGCGACATCTATGCCGGTTCCTTCAACTCCACCCAGTGGACCACCACACTCGACGGCAGCTATCTGCTTGATGTCGGCTTTGCCGACCCCATCACACTGGCCGCAGGCGCAGAATACCGTGTCGACGGTTATACGTTGGGTGCAGGCAATCCGATCAGCTATTACAAGGGCGGATCGCAATCTTACTACGGCTTCGCGCCCACCGATGCGAGCGACAACGAGCGCGAAAGCTATTCGGTGTATTTCGACGTTGCGGCAAATCCGATCCCGCAACTCACACTCGACGCGGCCATCCGCTTCGAGGACTACAGCGACTTCGGCGACACAACGATCGGCAAGCTGACGGCGCGCTATGACTTCAGCGACGCCTTCGCCATTCGCGGCACGGCATCGACGGGCTTCCGCGCGCCAACCCTGGCTGAAGGTTACTACTCCGGCATCAACGTTGGCCCGACCAGCATCAGCGGCCAGCTCGCCCCGAACTCACCCGGCGCTGCTCTTCTCGGCAGCACCGGTCTCAGCCCGGAAGAGTCGACCAACTTCAGCGCGGGCTTCGTCGCCTATCCGCTGCCGGACCTCTCGGTAACGCTCGATGTCTACCAGATCGAGATCGAGAATCGTATTCTCGGTTCGGGTGGTCTTACTGGCGCCACCTCTGCAACCGGCGCAAACGTCACGCGCCTGCCGCAGGTCGTGAACGCGATTGCGGCGAACGGCGTGCAGATCGACCCATCGATCTATACCAACGCTTCGTGGAGCATCGGCGCTTCGTTCTTCACCAATGGCATCGACACGCGCACGCAGGGTGCAGATCTCGTCATCAGCTACGATAGCGATTTCGGCTCATGGGGAACGGTTGACTGGACCCTCTCGGGCAACATGTCGAAGCACAAGGTCACGAAAGTCGCCCCGCCGCCGGCAGCCCTTCTTGTTGGCGCTACGGGTCCAGACCCAGCTCTCTTCAGCAAGGCGACTGTCTTCAACTTCGAGAAATCGTCACCTGAATATCGCTTCCTGTTGAGCGGTGTCTGGCAGATCGGCGATTACACGATCAGCCTGAAAGAGACGCTGAACGGGCCGGCGACGTCGTATGCCTTGTCGCCTATCGGCGCGTTGCCCTACCTGACCAAGCTCGAGGAAACGTTCATCACCGACCTCGAAATCGCCTACGCGCTCAACGACAACTGGAAGATCGCGGTTGGCGCCGACAACCTGTTCAACGAATACCCGGCCCAGGTGCCGGACAACATTCGCGCACAGCAGCTGGCGCTCAACTCCAACGCCTACGTCACGAAGTACTCGACGCTGTCGCCCTATGGCATCAACGGCGGATACTATTACGGTCGGGTCGCGTTCTCGTTCTGAGGAAACGGACCCACGCGGGAGCGCGCATTCTCTCGCGTGGGCGCCGTTGAGGCTTGAGACGCTGTCTGAAAGTTCGCCCGTCCTGTCTCAGGGCGGGCGGATTTCGTTTCCGCCTCGCGCCTTGCATGCTCCGGATGCTCGGTCTGCGGGGCTCGTTCAGAGTTGGTGATCGAGCTTCGTGCAAAAGCGCGCAGATTTTGCGCAAACCGCTTTGCGCGAAGGGCCGACGAGGTCAAACCTGACGCGCGTTTGTGCGTTTGCGCTCAACGGGTCGGCACAATGTAGGTGGAATGGCGCTTTGATCGCGCTTCCTCGTTCACGCTGTGGCGCAGTAGAGCAGAGCTGTCATAATCCGTTTCGCGATAAGGAAAATTCGCGTTGGGTGGTTGCGTATGCAGTGCCGCCCTGAGGTGCGTTGCGCTGCTTGAAAGCAGGCGCCCGGCAAACTGACAGCCTCATGATTTTCACCGCTCCGCGAACGCTTCGGCTGTACCCGCGCGCGCCGCGATGACGTCATCCGCACACGAACAGACGTGGGGATGGACCAGATGAAACAGGCACGCACGGGGACAGACATGAAACGCAGGCTTCTGTATTCGGGAATTATCGGCGCAACGATTGGTGCGGCCCTGCTGATGGGTGGTGGCGCGGCGTTCGCACAAAGCGCTCCCGACACGATCGCGGTGGGTGAAGAACAGCCGCCGGAGAAGGAAGAGGTCATCATCATCACGGGTACGCGTACTCAGGGCCGCAGCGTCGCGGACTCGCCGGTGCCCGTGGATGTGCTGAGTGCAGGGGATATCGAGTCGGTGCCGTTCACCGATACCAACGACATCCTGAAATCGCTGGTGCCGTCCTTCGCCATCAACCGTCAGCCGATCTCGGACGGCGGCACGTTCACGCGGCCGGCGGAACTCCGCGGCCTGCCCACCGACAAGACGCTTGTGCTTGTGAACTCCAAGCGCCGCCACCGCGCGGCTCTCGTCGAGATCGGCGGCTCCGGCACGCAGGGGCCCGACATCGCGACCATCCCGTCATCGGCGCTCAAATCGGTCGAGGTGCTGCGCGATGGTGCGGCGGCCCAGTACGGCTCAGACGCGATCGCGGGCGTTATCAACTTCATTTTGAAGGACGACACCGACGGCTTCTCTGTAACGGCGCAGGCCGGCCAGTATTATGAAGGCGACGGCGACGAGTATGTTGTTGGCGCCAATGCCGGCTTCGCCCTTGGAGAGAACGGTTTCATCAACATTTCGGGCGAATACGCCAAGTCTGACGCCACGATCCGCGCCGAACAGTATTGCGAAGCGTGGTTCTGCCTCGACCCGAACAACCCGGATTACGATGCGACAGCGGACTACAACAGCTTCCTGACGCCAGCATATCTCGCTGCGGTGGATAAGATGGGACCGGTGGTCCAGCCCTGGGGCCAGCCCAATTTCGAAGCGACGCGCGGCTTCATCAACGCAGGCTACACACTCAACGACCAGGCCGAGCTGTACGCATTCGGGAACTATTCGAAGAGCGAGGGCGACGGCAGCTTCTACTACCGATACCCGCTCAACGGCACGATCATGAACCTTCGCAATGCGAACGGATCGATCTACTCGCCGCTGCAAAAATATCCCGGCGGTTTCACCCCGCGCTTCTTCGGTGAGATCGTGGACTACTCGGCGGCGGGCGGCATCCGGGGCGACCTAGGCGGTGGTTTCGGCTACGATGTCAGCCTGCGTCGTGGCAATAACGAGATTCAGTACACGCTCAAGAACACGATCAACCCGTCACTTGGCGCGGCCTCTCCGCAATCCTTCCGTCCGGGCGATCTCATCAACGAGGAAACGCAAGCGCAGGCTGACTTCACCAAGGAGTTCGATGTCGGCTTTGCCACGCCGCTCGTGGTTGGCTTCGGCCTCAGCTATCTTGAGGAATCCTACGAGATCGTGGAGGGCGAGCTGGCATCCTATCAGGCCGGTCCCTATGCGACGCCAGACCCGTTCAACCTCTGCACGGATGTCGGCACGCCCACGGCAGCGGGCCTGCTTGTGATTGGCAACGGCTCCTCGCTGAACTGCGCCGACGTAAACGATCCTGACGATGACAGCGACAGCTACGATCCGGTTTATCAGGTCGTCGGCGTCGGCTCGAACGGCTTCCCGGGCTACTCGCCGGAATTCTCCGGCAAGTATAAACGCGACTCCCAAGCCGCCTATGTCGACGTCAGCGCCGACATCACCAGCGACCTCTTCCTGCAAGCAGCCCTTCGCTACGAGGACTATTCCGATTTCGGCGAAAAGCTGGTGTGGAAACTCGCCGGCCGCTACGAGTTCACGGATAATTTCGCGCTCCGCGGCTCGGTTGGCACGGGCTTCCGCGCGCCGACGCCTGGGCAGCAGGGCACGACTAACGTGTCGACCCGCCTGCCTGAAGGTTTCCCGGTCGCCACTGGCCTCTTCCCCGCCAGCGGCATCGTCGCCCAGGCTCTGGGCGCCGAGCCTCTCAAGCCCGAAACCTCGACCAACTATGCGGTCGGCTTCACCACCGATATCGGCGATCTGACCCTGACCGTCGACGCCTACCAGATCGAGATCGAAGACCGCGTCTATGCGACTTCCACGCAGGACGTGTCGACCAACCCCACGGCTGGCGCCGCTTTCGCCAACTATCAGGCGCTCGTGACCGCGGGCGTTTCCGGAGCTGAATCGATCGGCGGGGTGTTCTTCTTCCAGAACGCTTTCGACACAGTCACGCGCGGCATCGACGTCGTCGCGACCTACTCGTTTGACTGGTCGGCCGGCACAACCAAGCTGATCGGATCGCTGAATTACAACGAGTCAGAACTCGATTCGCTTAACATTGCGGGGCTGCTCAACGAGGAAGACATTTACGATTTCGAGCATGCCGACCCGAAAATCCGCGGCGTGCTGACGGCGACGCACGATATCGGGCAGTTCTCCCTGCTCGGACGAGCAAACTTCTATGGTGAATATTCGAACTCGGAAGGCGGCGTCGCCACCATTCAGGAGTTCGATCCCGAGGTGCTGTTTGACTTCGAAGTCGCCTACAATCTGTCAGACAAGACGTTGATCGCCATCGGCGCACGCAACGCCTTCGACGAGTATCCGCCGCTCGACCTCATCCGTGAGGAATGCTGTGGCGCTCTCTATCGCTCCGACTCGGTCGTCGACTGGCAGGGTGGCTACTACTACCTGCGCGCCCGTCACGCTTTCTGAGGCAATGGGCCGAGCGACTCAAACGGAAACGAGCCGGATGCATACTGGGGTGTGCATCCGGCAGATTTCAGAATTCCCGTGACGATTAAGCCTGCTGTCTGCGTCAATCTGACCGGCTTTTGTGAAGAAAACTGGCGACGTGCGGGCGCCGTTGAGGCGGTGGCGCTGCAATTGTCGGCGCCCGACAGACTTTGACGCTTCAGACCTGTCGCCAGCCTTGCCCAGCCCTGCGGGGCGGAGGCAAGTCTGACACGAAATCAATCACTGGAATTGCATCGGGAAGTTGGCGTGGCGTTGAACGACATGGCGGAAATTGCGGCTCAACAGGACTGGTTCGGTCCTGCACTACAGCAGTATGGGCTGCTGGTTGTCTCGATGCTGGTGGCAGGCCTGTTTGCCGGCTTTGTCGCCGGCATGTTCGGCATTGGCGGCGGCTTCGTGGTCGTGCCGGCTCTGGCGGCGGTTCTGACTGTTTTGCCGCACGAGGGCGGCAACGAGCACATCATGCACGTCGCCATCGGCACCTCGCTGGCGACGATTTTCTTCACGTCATTGCGCTCCGTGCAGGCGCACGCGAAGCGGGGAGCAGTCGACTGGAACATCCTCAAGGGCTGGCTGCCCTGGGTTGTTGGCGGCGTCATCGCGGGCGTCGTGCTGACCAGCTTCATGGACGGCGAGCAGCTGAAGATCGCCTTCGGCATCTTCCTCATTCCGCTCGGCCTGCAATTCATCTTCCGCATTCTCGGCCGCAAGACGAAAACGGAAGAGAACATGCCGAAGGGTCCGGCGCGTGCAGCGCTTGGCTCCGGCCTTGGCGCCTTCTCGTCGCTGCTGGGCATTGGCGGCGGCACGCCGGCCATCCTGATCATGACGATGAGCGGGGTAAACATGCACCGCGCCGTTGCCACGGCGGCGGGCTTTGGCACCATCATCGCCGTTCCCGGCGCAATCGGCAGCATGGTTACGGGCTTCGGTCAGCCGCACCTGCCGGTCGGCTCGATCGGCTTCGTCAACGTGATCGCGCTCGTCTCGATCACGGCCATGAGCGTGCTGACGGCGCCTCTTGGCGCCGCCGCGGCGCACAGCCTAGACCCGGTCAAGCTGAAGAAGATTTTTGGCTGCTACCTGCTGGTGACCGCGGCTTTCATGCTGAAAGACGTCATTCCGGTCGCCGCGCTTTGGG
>CALMWO010000516.1 GCA_937873805.1 uncultured Hyphomonadaceae bacterium | reverse complement strand
CACCCGCTCCGGGTCAACTCCGGGCATCGGGCGGACAAGGGTTTGACATGGACGGCCATACGCCAAAGACGTCCGACGCGGAGCGCCTGCTGGAGCTCCAGCGCGCAGCCCATCGGCGCGAAGGCCCTCCCAACGCCCGCGTCAGGATCGATCGTCTCGACCGCCTCGACGACATGGTGCGCAAGCGCAGCGAGGCTTTCGCCGACGCTATCTCCACAGACTTCGGCAATCGTTCGCGCTTCGAGACAGCGTTGCTGGAAACGATGGTACTGCTCTCGGCAATCCGTTACGCGCGCAAGAACGTGCGCTGGTGGATGGAGCCCGCCTATCAGGAAGTCGACATAACCTTCTGGCCCGGCTCCGCCTGGATCCGGCGTGAGCCCATGGGCGTCGTCGGCATCGTCTCGCCGTGGAATTATCCGCTGCAGCTGGCGCTCTCGCCGCTGGTCGATGTGATCGCGGGGGGCAACCGCGCGATCATCAAGCCTTCCGAGCAGACACCTAACTTTTCCGATCTGCTTGATCGCGCTATCTCGGAAACATTCGCGGAAGAGGAAATCGGCATTGTCACGGGCGGCCCCGAAGTCGCCGCCAGCTTCACCCGCCTGCCTTTCGATCACCTCGTATTCACAGGCTCGACCGCCATCGGCCGCAAGGTGGCGCAGGCCGCGGCTGACGGACTGGTGCCGACCACGCTTGAGCTTGGCGGCAAGTCGCCAGCCGTCATTTGCCCCTCGGGCTCGATGACCAAAGCGGTAAAAGCCATCGCCTATGGCAAGTTCGTCAATGCAGGTCAGACCTGTATCGCGCCCGACTATGTCATGGTGCCGCGCGAGCGTTTGGTCGAGTTCGCCGAACAGGTGCTGGCCGAAGCGCGTCGTGCCTATCCCGAAGTCGGCGCCGATTATTCCAGCATGATCAGCGACCGCGCTTTCGATCGCATGACGACCGCAATCGCCGAAGCCGAGCAGGGCGGCGCGAAAGTTCTCCGGCATCCAACGCCGTCAGACCGCTCGAAACGCATCCTGCCGCCTGTCGTCGTTCTGGATGCGCCCGAGAACTGCATGCTGATGCGCGAGGAAATCTTCGGGCCCGTCCTGCCCGTTGTCGGCTATGACACCCTCGAAGACGCGCTCGACTGGATCAACACGCATCCGCATCCTCTGGCGCTCTACATCTTTGCGGAGGATCGCAAGGAGCAGACGCGTGTGCTCGACCGCACGCAATCGGGCGGCGTCACCGTAAACGGGACATTGCTTCACATCGCGCAGGAAGGCCTGCCATTCGGCGGCGTCGGCGCTAGCGGCATGGGCTTCTACCACGGACGCGCCGGCTTCGACCGCTTCACCCACGCCCGCGCCGTTTTCAAGACCGGCTTCTTCAACGCCGCCAACTGGCTCGCGCCGCCCTACGGCAAGCGCGCAAAGCGCTTGCTCAGATTCCTGATGCGGTAGGCGTTACTGGTGATCGCGCAGGCCGAGCACGCGCTTGGCCACCACGTTGAGGTTCACCTCTGACGTGCCGCCTTCGATCGAGTTGCCTTTGGCGCGCAGCATGGCGCGGGTGGACATGATCTCGCCCGGCTTGA
>CALMWO010000515.1 GCA_937873805.1 uncultured Hyphomonadaceae bacterium | reverse complement strand
AGAAGGGGCGGATCCTGACGGGTCCGCCCTTTTTCTTTACGCGTCTGCCGCAAACATGATCCGCGTCAGTGCGCTGCGACACGGCGTACGTGGAACCTCCAAAACGTTCAGGCGTCTTCCCTGCAGGAGAGCTGGAACGTCATGTCCAACCAACTGCCAGAGCAATCGACACGCCGCACGCTGTGGTGGGCCCGCAATTTCGGCCGGCCGCTTCAGGCGGCGTTCGTCACCGACGAAACCGAAACGCCTGACGACTTCAACGACCTGCTCGCGATGGCGGATGAACGCCTCAACAGCCAGGGCTCGTCCGCGGAGTCGTAACGCTACTTGCCGTCCGGCTCGATGTGCTTGGCCAGCCGCTTTCGCCGGGGCTCCTCGACCTTCCATACCAGCACACCCAGCGCCACAGCCATCGTCAGGATCGTGGCATAGAAGCTCGCCTCATAACCGACCCACACGACCAGCCCCGCCCCGAGCAACGGCGCCAGCGCACCCATGGCGCCCTCAGCGGTGTTGGAAAGCGCCATCCGCATCGGCACATCGTGGCGATGACCGTACTCCAGCACGATGTTGCTGCTCGACATCAGATAGCCAGACTGCGCCGCGCCGATCAGGAAGAATGCGATCGCGAATGTCGTCACCGAATGCGACATCATCAGCGCTGCAACGCCCACAATATTGATCGCCAGCGAGATCACGAAGGTCGAGCGGAAGCCCTGACGATCCGACAGATAACCCCACACCAGATTGGTCACGGTATCCGCGCCCATATAGGCCAGCGACAGCACGGCCAGCGTGGTTCCGAACTCTGCCGGGTTTGCTTCCGCCGAGATGCCAAGCTTGTAGGCCGCGAAAAGGAAGAAGAAGGGCTGTCCGATCCGCGACCCCATCGCGAGCGAACGCGCCACCATGAACCAGGCAAAGCCAGTATCCTCACGGATCAGCGCCGGAAAATCCTTCATCCGTTCACGCAGGCTCTTGCGCTCGCGCACGCTCGGCGGCTCGGGCTCGCGCATGAGAATCTGAAGCGCCGACAGCCCGAGGCTCGTCAGCACGAAGGCGAGAAAGAACGTCGTTGCATAGCCATTGCCCCACACATGGTTCGCCACCAGCCATGAGCCTGCGAAATAGGACAGCAAAGCCGCAATCAATCCGCCCGTAAGATTGCGCCACGCCTGCAACCTTCCCCGCAGCCGGATCGGAATCACTTTCGCCAGCAGCAATTGAAACGCCACACGCTGCGGCCCCTGGAAGAAGCCAAGCAGAAACAGGAACAGCAGCGCGAATGCCAGCGCCGGCCATCCCCCCATGAACCAGCCTGACAGGGCCAACCCAAGGATCTGCGCCCGCATCAGCAATCCCAGCGTCACCGACACAGGCAGGATTTTCTTGCGATGCTCGATCTGTTGCGCGCCGATGATAGGCGACACGATCCCGCCGAGTTGCTGCAGGCTGGTTCCGATCCCCACCCAGAAATCCGACCCCGAGATCGAATGCAGGTAAGCCGGCACGAAGGTCGGCGTGTTGACCAAACGGAACCCGGTCATGCCCAGCATGCCGTGAACATAATGCCCGGCGTAGTTGCGCTTCAGATTGTCGAGCACGAACTTGTCGTAAGCGGCGTCCGCCTCCGCTTCTGTAAGCACAGGTTTGGTGGCTTCGTCCAAGACCCAACCCCTCAGGCGCAAAGCCCCTACAGAAATCGGGGTAAGTCGCCCATTGCTTCTAGTCCCGCATCGCGTGCAACTGAAGTGTGGCGCGTTGCAGCGATGCATGTGGCGCCAAGGCGGTCTATACCCGCTACGCTATACGGATTGGTCCGGGGAGGCTCACTTGAAAAAATTGCTCATGGCGCTCAGCGCCAGCGTCCTGCTTGCCGCGCCGGTCTTCGCACAGAACTCACCGCCCAAGCCCACGCCCGAACAGCTCGCCAAGGTCTTCGAAGAAGATCAGCTCAGCCTCGAGAAATGCGGCGCGCCACGCAATGCAGGCGATGACTATCGCCCCACGCCGCTGATGGCCGACCAGACACGCGCGCATCGCGTGACCACCGATCAGAAGTTCCATGTCGAGACGGTCACCAAGGGCCTCGTCAATCCGTGGGCGCTCGCCTTCCTGCCCTCGGGCAATTACCTCGTGACCATTCGCAAGGAAGGCCTGCGCACTGTCACGCCGGACGGCAAGATTTCCGATCCGATCGCGGGCACGCCCGTCATCAAGAACGCTGTTGCGCTGTTCGGCATGCACGACGTCATTCTCGACCGCGACTTCGCCTCGAACCGCACGATCTATCTCGCCTACGTCACCACATCGCCGAGCGGCGCCGCCAACACCGGCTACATCGCCAGCGCCAAGCTCTCTGCCGATGAAAAGAGCCTCACCGACTACACCATTCTGAAGGAAGGCCCGATCCCGCGCCGCATCCTGCAGGACAAGGATGGTTCGCTTTTCATCATCACGGCAGACATCATCACGCCCTATGTCAGCGCCCAGTCGCTGACGAGCGGCGCCGGCAAGGTCCTGCACATCAACACCAATGGCACGCCGCGCGGCGATAATCCGTTCGCGCCCAACCCGAAGGCCGACCCTTCGATCTACGCCCTCGGCGTGCGCGATCCGCAGAGCATGGCTTTCCACCCCGTCACCGGCGATCTCTGGATCGTCGAGAACGAACCGCGCGGCGGCGACGAACTCAACATCATCAAACCCGGCAAGAATTACGGCTTCCCGCTGATTTCCTATGGCCGCGACAATGACGGCAAGCTGCTCAATGGCGGCCTCACGCAGAAAGCCGGCCTCGAACAGCCGGTCTATTTCTGGACCCCCTCGGTCGCCTTCTCCGGCATGACTTTCTACACCGGCGACAAGCTGCCCAAGTGGAGGAACTCGATCTTCGCCGGCGGCCTGTCCGGCATGCAGCTGGTCCGCCTCGAACTCTCAGCAGAAGGCCGCGTCGTCGGCGAAGAGAAGCTGTTGCGCGACCTGTGCCGCCGCATCCGCGACGTGCGCCAGGGCCCGGACGGCAATCTCTATGTCATCACCGACCACGCCGACGGCGAGATTCTGAGGATCGTGCCGAACTGACCGTACAACCCGGATTTCGTAGGGTGCATTGAAGCGAAGCGTAAATGCACCGCCGGTGTTTGACGTCGGCAAGGTGCATCAAGATGCACCCTACGCATCCGTGGTTTAGCCATCATCCTGAGCAGCACGCGAAGCGTGCGCCCGTCGAAGGGCGAGAGCGTGCTCACCAGCAGATAACTGCGCCCACCCACTTGGCGCCCGCCCGCGAACGCGCCCTACTCCCGTCATGCGCATCGCCCTCATCACTGCCGCACTTGCCCTCGCCTGCAGCGCCGCTCATGCGCAAACCCCACAGGCTTCCAACAACGTCGCCTGGACCACCGCGCTCGGCCGCATGGAGTACGCCCACGAAGACGGCCGCTTCGGCGTCTTCGAATACCCGCTCGCA
>CALMWO010000514.1 GCA_937873805.1 uncultured Hyphomonadaceae bacterium | reverse complement strand
CGTGCAATGGAATCGATCACGCTGGATCGCGGTGCGGGGCACCTCAAGGACGAACTGATGCCGCGCTATGCGGAGCTCATCTACAATGGCTTCTGGTTCGCCCCTGAGCGCGAGATGCTGCAGGCGGCGATCGACAAGAGCCAGGAGAACGTCACCGGCACGGTCACGCTGAAGCTCTACAAGGGCAATGTCATCGTGACGGGCAGGTCATCGCCGTACTCGCTCTACTCGGCCGCGCACGTGACGTTCGAGGACGATGCCGGCGCCTACGACCAGAAGGACGCCGAAGGCTTTATTCGCCTGAATGCGCTGCGGCTGCGGCTGCTTGGGCAGAGCAAGAAGCGCTAGACAGGACCGGTTCTCGGGGAGTTCCCCCCAGAAATTCCCCGAGAAAATCGGAAAATGCGCCGTCTCGTGCATGGTCCGGCTTGAAATCGTCACCCAAAGGTTAATTATGCTAGCGGCACATCTGTGCTAGTGATTCTCTATTGGGGCGAGTGATAGCTCGCAGGGTAATGGGCAGCGGCAATGGACACGCCACCGCTCCCTCGCGACAGCAACGAGGACCAGGCTTCGGCCGAGGCCCATCCCGAGAATATGTCGTCGTCTGCGGACACATCGAGCCGTCGTGACCCGGCGGCTGACTGGATCTGCGTCGCTGCTGCACGCACCGTGCTGGTGGTCGATGACAACGATCGCCATCTCGACATTCTCAGCACCATACTGTCCAGCGTCGGCCATGACGTGGAGACGTGCGGGTCCGGAGCCGAAGCGCTGCGCCGGCTCGACATGCGCCACTATGATGTCGTGGTGCTGGATCTGGTGATGCCGGAGGTGAGCGGGCTGGTGGTGGCGCAGCAGATGCGCTCACTGACGTTCAACCAGAATACGCCGGTGGTGATCTGCACCGCCAACATGACCATCGCGCGTCGGCAGTTGGCGGATATGCCGGGAATTGCCGCGATCATCGCAAAGCCGATCGATACGGCAAATCTGGTCCTTGCGGTGGCGCGTGCGCCGGTTCGGAAGCGGGAGCGCCATCCCGACCAGATTCACATCTGATCACATGATGCGTCCCCGGATTGATTTGGCCTGTTGGTTCCATTTTCTGTCGATCGGATACGCGCCGGCTGCGCTCTGCTATCGTCGCGGGTAGTATGTTCGAGGGGGTGTTTTTTGCTTGATGTACGACCGCTTCCTGCTGAAGCCCGATAATGAAGACGAGCGGCTTGCCGCGCTCTTTGAGCTCGACCTGCTCGATGGACAGCATTTTCCAGAAATGGACAGGCTGACATCACTGGCGGTCGAGGTCTGCAATGCCGACCAGTCCCTGATCACGTTCTTTGATGCAGATGACGGGGCCAGCGTTTCGGCCAGCCACGAAAGCGTCTGGAATGCGAGGACGCCGCGCGCCGATACCTTCTGCACGCACGTCATCCATGAGCCCCGCACGCTGGTCGTCAATGATGCAGCGGCAGATCCGCGTTTCAGCAACAACCGGTTTGTCGCTCCGCCCAACAACCTGCGCAGCTATATCGGCGTGCCGGTCGGAACCGAGCGCGGCCTGCCGGTTGGCGTGCTGTGTGTGACCCAGACGTATCCGAACGCCTTCTCTCAAGCTTCCGTGTCCCGTCTCCAGAAGATCGGAATGCTTGTGGATGCGTTTCTCGAAACGCGGCGCAACAGCCTCAGGGCCGATCAGGCCGCGCGCAAGACGACTGCGGAGCGTCTGCGGCACAACATATACGAGGCGATCTTCGAGGCGATCCAGGAGGGCGTGAACGTCCACACGGCTTCCGGCGATGTCGTGGAGATGAACGCTGCATGCCTGCGCATTCTCGGCCTGACGCGCGAGGAGATGCAGGGCAGGGTTTTTACCGATCCGCGCTGGCGCACGTTCAAGGCCGATGGCACGCCATTCCTGGCGGACGAGTATCCCGTCAAGGTGACACTGGACACGGGACTGTCGCTGCAGAACGTGCCGATGGGCATTCAGCTTGCCTCCGGCGAGATCCGCTGGATCACGATCAATTCAGTGCCGCTTCGTGATGCGGATACGGACGCCGTCAAATATGCTGTCGTGACCATGAAAGATGTGACGGCCCAGCATGAGGCCGAGCGCCTGGTCCACGACCAGAACAAGCGACTGGCGGATGCGTTGACGGAAGCAGAGAAGGCGAGCCGCGCCAAAACCGACTTCCTGGGTGTCATGAGTCACGAACTGCGCACGCCTATGAATGCTGTCCTGAGCTGCGCCCAGCTGCTGTCGCAGTCAGAGCTGGATACGGTGCAGAAGCGCACGCTTGGCGTGCTGGAAGATGCGGGCCGCCAGATGCTGGCAGTGCTCAACGACCTGCTCGATCTTTCCAGCCTGAACGCGGACAAGGTGCGGATCGAGCGTGAGCCGGTTTCGCTCGCCAGGCTGATCGAGGGCGCCGCGGTTATCTGGGCGTCGGAAGTCCGCAACAAGGGGCTCTCGCTGTCGGTGATGATCGATCCGAAGCTGGTGGAGCCGCGCAATGTCGATTCAGCCAGGCTTCTTCAGATCATCGGCAACCTGATGGCCAACGCCATCAAGTTTACCGCGACGGGCGGGGTGACGATCCAGGCATGGCCGGAAACGGGCAGGGGCGGTGTTGAACTCGTCGGTATCGAGGTGGAGGACACCGGACCGGGCGTGCCAGCCGAGGCGGCCAAGCGGATCTTCTCGGCATTTGAACAGGCAGATGCCTCCACCACGCGCAGGCATGGCGGCCTTGGTCTGGGTCTGCACGTTGCGCGGCGTCTGGCGGTGGCCATGGGCGGTGATGTGAGCCTCGAAACGGACGAGGGGCAGGGGTCGCGCTTCACCGTTCGGATTGAAGCGCCGCGGGTCCAGACGGCTTCCGGGCTCCCGCAGCCGGCCGTCGTTGTCGCAAACAATTTTGCGGACGCTGCAGGACGGGAAATCCTGTGTGTCGATGACAACCATCGCAATCTCTACGTCATCGGAGCGATATTACGGGCAGCAGGACACCGCGCGACGGAGTGCGCTTCCGGCGCAGAAGCGCTTGAGCTTCTGGCGACGCGTAAATTCGATGTGGTCATGCTCGATATGGTGATGCCCGGCATGGATGGCCTGGAAACATTGGCGAAACTGCGCGACGGCGGAGGCCCGAATGCGGATACGCCGGTGATCGCTTGTACCGCAAACGTGCTGCCGGATCAGGTAGAGGCCTACAGGAAGGCCGGAACAGCTAACGTCCTGGCCAAGCCTATCGATGCGCGCGCCATGCTGCAGGCTGTGGCTGCGGCCGCCTGAGCGTCGCCAGGGGCCGGGGGCGCGTAATTTCGGCGCGGACTGCTGGTTAACCTTGCGATTGTACGAGGCCTCGATATTGCAGGCGCCGCAGCGTAATAACGCGCCTCTTCCCAGACGGACCCAGGACGAAACGATGGACCTCTCCAAGATCTCGATCGGACCCAATCCCCCCGAAGACGTAAACGTCGTCATCGAGGTGCCGCTGGGCGGCGAACCGATCAAGTACGAGATCGACAAGGCGTCAGGCGCCATGTTTGTCGACCGCTTCCTGTACACGCCGATGCGCTATCCGTGTAACTACGGTTTCGTTCCCCATACCCTGTCCCTGGATGGCGATCCGATTGACGTGATGGTGGTCGGCAACCGCGCCCTTGTGCCGGGCTGCGTCGTGCGCGTCGTGCCGGTTGGCGTGCTGATGATGACGGACGACAAGGGCCAGGACGAGAAGATCCTCGCCGTGCCGCACCCCAAGCTCACGCGCTATTACGAGAAGGTCAAACACTACAACGATCTTCCCGAAATCGTCGTCGAGCGCATCGTCCACTTCTTCGAACACTACAAGGATCTGGAACCCGGCAAGTGGGTGAAGATCGAAGGCCTGCACGGACCGGAGCGCGCGCGCGAGCTGATCGTCGAATCGATCGAGCGCGCCAAGGCAACGAAGAAGTAGGCTTCGGGAAAGCGGGCGGGTTAGTGCGAGGCCGGTCCGAACACGACCGGATAAAGCGTCGCGACCAGAACGACCGCCATCGCCACATTGAAGATGCGCAGTTTGAGTGGATCGCTGAGGAAGCGGCGCAGCTGCATTGGTGCTGGGGCAGGCGCCTGAGGTGGCGTCGATCACCAGCTATATCGTGATGGGGTCGCCGAAGGACGAGCGGGCCTAGGCCTGCTTCTTCACGTATTCGGATTTGAGCTTCATCGGGCCGAAGCCTTCGATCTTGCAATCGATGTCGTGGTCTTCATCGACCAGCCGGATATTCTTGACCTTCGTTCCCTGCTTCACGACGCCTGAGCCGCCGCGCAGCTTGAGGTCCTTGATGACGGTGACGGTATCGCCATCTGCGAGCACATTGCCGTTGGCGTCCTTGTAGACGCGCGCCGTCTCGGTCGCAGACGGGGCCGTCGGCGACCATTCGTGTGCGCATTCAGGGCAGACCAGCATTGCTCCGTCCTCATAGGTGAGGGCGGAGCTGCAGGCTGGGCAGGGCGGGAGCGTGTCCGCCAAGTTTATGCGTCGACCGAGGCGCGGGAGAAGCGCTTGCGGTCGTTCGGGTCGAGATAGACCTTGCGGAGACGGATGTTCTCCGGCGTCACTTCGACCAGCTCATCGTCCTGGATGTAGGCGAGTGCTTTTTCCAGCGTCATGCGGATCGGGGTGGTGAGGCGCACCGCTTCATCCGTGCCCGAGGCGCGGACGTTGGTGAGCTTCTTGCCTTTGAGCACGTTCACTTCGAGATCGTTGCCGCGCGTGTGCTCGCCGATGATCATGCCTTCATAGACCTTGATGCCGACCTCGATCATCATCGGGCCGCGGTCTTCGAGGTTCCACATCGCGAAGGCGACGCTCTCGCCCGCGCCGTTGGAGATCAGCACGCCGGTGTGACGGCCTTTGATCTCACCCTTGTGCGGGGCGTAGGCGTGGAACAGACGGTTCATCACGGCGGTGCCGCGCGTGTCCGACAGCAATTCGCCCTGATAACCGATCAGGCCGCGGGTCGGGGCATGGAACACCAGGCGCGTACGGCCGGCGCTGGACGGGCGCATTTCGAGCAGGTCGGCGCGGCGCTCCGAGAGCTTCTGCACGACGACGCCGGAATGCTCGTCATCGACGTCGATGACGACTTCTTCGATCGGCTCAAGCGTTTCGCCGGTGACCGGGTCTTTCTGCATCACGACCTTGGGGCGCGACACGCCAAGTTCGAAGCCTTCGCGGCGCATGCTTTCGATCAGCACGGCGAGCTGGAGTTCGCCGCGGCCGGCGACTTCGAACGCGTCGGAGTCGGCGGCGCGCGAGATCTTCAGCGCGACGTTGCCTTCGGCTTCACGCTGCAGGCGGTCCCAGATCACGCGGCTGGTGACTTTCTTGCCTTCGGTGCCGGCGAGCGGCGAGTCGTTGACGCGGAACGTCATCGCCAGGGTCGGCGGATCGATCGGCTGGGCTTCCATGGCCGTTTCGATCAGCGGATCGCAGACGGTGTCGGCCACCGTCGCCTTCGTGAGGCCGGCGATCGAGACGATGTCGCCAGCGACGCCTTCATCGATCGGCGCGCGGGTGAGGCCACGGAAAGCGAGAATTTTCGAGACGCGGCCCTGTTCAACGAGCGAGCCGTCACGCGCCAGAACTTTCACGGTCTGGTTCGGCTTCACCGAGCCAGCGACGACGCGGCCCGTGAGAATGCGGCCGAGGAACGGGTCGGAGCCGATCGTGGTGCCGAGCAGGCGGAACGGGCCGGGCTCAACGGTCGGCGGCGGAACGTGGGCCAGGACGGTTTCGAAGAGCGCCGTCATGTCGGTCGTCTTGACCGTCGGGTCCTTGCTCATCCAGCCGTTCTTGGCTGAGCCGTAGATGATCGGGAAATCGAGCTGCTCGTCGGTGGCGTCGAGGTTGGCGAAGAGGTCGAAGACCTCGTTGATGACTTCGTTGTGGCGCTCTTCCGGCTTGTCGATCTTGTTGACGCAGACGATCGGGCGGAGGCCCAGTTTCAGCGCTTTCGACACCACGAACTTGGTCTGCGGCATCGGGCCTTCAGCGGCGTCGACCAGCACGATGGCGCCGTCGACCATGTTCAGGATGCGCTCGACCTCGCCGCCGAAGTCGGCGTGTCCGGGCGTGTCGACGATGTTGATGCGGTAGTCGTTCCAGACGACGGAAGTGGCCTTGGCGAGGATGGTGATGCCGCGCTCACGCTCCTGGTCGTTCGAGTCCATCATCCGTTCGGACGTCTTCTCGTTCTCGCGGAAGAGGCCGGATTGCTTGAGCAGGCAGTCGACGAGCGTCGTCTTGCCGTGGTCGACGTGGGCGATGATGGCGATGTTGCGCAGTTGCATGACGGGTTCTTTGCCGGGGGAGGTCTGAATTGTGCGCCGCAATACCCGTGTTTTGTGAATAAAGCGAGCACCTGAGGCGCCGCACCGGGTTCCGGGCCGAAATACCCGCTACAGGGGCTGTTTTGGGACCCTAATCGCGTTGATTATGCTCAACTTACGCGCCCGGAGGGCTGGGGCGGGCTGGTTTACGGAGCGGGAAGTCATGCGCCATCTGCTCGCCCTTGCGGCCCTGCTCGCTACAACAGGCTGTGCCGGCATCCCTGGGGCCCAAACGGTTGGACCGGTTGCCGCCTGCCAGTTTGGCGAGCCGATGGTGGAAACCATGCTGTTCCTTGGCATGGCCCGGCCCGGCGGATCGGTGTCGCGGTTTGAATTCGGGGAGTTCGTCGAAAAGGAAGTCGCCACCCGCTGGAAAGAGGGTTTCACCGTCCTTGAGGGGCAGGGACTGTGGTTCTCTGAACAGCGCAAGATCACCGAGCGGGAGCCTTCGCGCGTGCTGATCCGCTTTCACGATGGGAGCGCGGCTGCCTCCGCCGATATCGAGGCGATCCGCGACGCCTACATCAAGGCGTTCACGCAGGACGCGGTGCTGCGGACCGACCGGACGACGTGCGCGGATTTCTAGGCGTCAGCCGGGAAAAAGCTGCAGGCCGATGTCTTCCATTGAAGTTGGCTGATCGGCCGCGCCTTGGCGCAGAACTGCGCACTTCGTGCTCTCGCCGCCCTGCGGGAAGCAGAACATGTCGAGCTTCTCGGCTTTCAGCGCATCCCACGCCGCCTTGTCGAACCAGCTTTCGGGCATGAACGGGAATTCCGAGCGCTTGGGCTGGCCATCGGTTTCTTCCCACGGCGGCAGCCTGTCCGTCGTGTTGTTCATGACGTTGCCCTGATCAATCCAGTCCGTCAGCGCTGCTTTCATCGCGGCGGGGTCGTGCGCATCCTTGAGACCGAAGAGATAGGTGGTCAGGCCGGACCAGGTGTAGATCGGCGTGCCTTCGCGTTGCCTGATGACAAGGACAGCCACGCCCTGATCGCATGTCGGGCCGAGAACGGAGGCGTGCGCTGTGTAGCGGCGGACCGGCGTCTCCTGATCGATCCACGCTTTCTCGACGCTGACATTGCAGCCGTCCGTGGCGGCAGTATCCACGGGCGTTGGGGACGTGCCTTCGACTGGCTTCGCTATTTCGGCTGGCGGCTGACAGCCGGCGAGTGCAAGCAGCGAAGCGGCGATTGCAAAACGGGCTTTCATGTAATTCCCCTCGGGTCGTTCCCGGCGCCATCCGTCATCAAGCCGGGTGCAAACTCAATAGGCGGCGAGCAAACGCGTTCCGCAAAAAATTCGGCCAGCGGCGGGGAGAAATCGCCACTGGCCGAACCTGGATCCTGCCTTGCCGTTGCAGGTGAAGCGGACCCGCGGCGTCCCCCGACGCCAGTAGACCTCTATGGGTTGCCGCGTTGCAGCGGGGTGTTGTTGCGCTCTTTGACTTCTTCTTCCTTCGCAGCGGCGCGATCTTCGGCATTCCATTCAACCGATGGCGCGGCGCCCGAGGCATAGTCCTTCGACTTCTGCGCGAGACGGTTCATCGAGTCGGAAAGCTGGTCTTTCGAGACGGCCATGTTGCGCGAGGCGGTCTGGCCGACACCCTCTGCATCGTCGAAGTTCGAGAACTCGGTGCCGAGGAAGACGACTTCCCACCCCTTGGCGCGAACACGGTCGAGCGCGGCCTTGGCGGATTTCTTGGTCATTTCGGTGGACGAGTTTTCCTCGCCATCAGTCATGATGACGATGACGGCTTTCTCCGGCCTGTCTTTCTCAGCAAGCGAGACCATGCGGCCGATCGCGTCATAGAGAGGCGTCATCCCGCGCGGAGAGATTTCGTTATTGGTCACATCGCGCCAGTCGCTGGCGTCGATATCCTTGCGCAACACGTCGAACTGCAGGCCATCCTGCGCATCGAAAGCGGCAAGCGTGATGTCGGCGTCAACGCGCGGACCGCCATCGAGCGAGGCGAGGCCGTCAGCATAGGCGTTCACCGATGAGAGGGCTTCAGACCAGATCGGCTCCATCGAGCCGGTGCGGTCAAGCAGGATGTAGGAATGGATCGCCGGAGCGCGCGGCGGTTTGGCGAAGGCTGCCGTGGTGGTGATTGCGCCGGCCGTGGCGAGAGCCAGGATGGCGGCGATGGCTGTGCGGGTTTTCATGACTGGTCCCCAATAGTGTTGATGGCGAAACGCGGACGCTATTGCCGGGTGAAACTCGCGAGCGCGGTTTCAACGACGGGACCTGAGGTCGCTTCGGCCGGCGGAAGCGGAGCGTCGAGCGTGGCGCTGGCCGTCTGCGGTTTCGGCATGAAGGGAAGGGGCGCGCCCGAAGCGGCGAACGTGATGCCGCACACGAGAAGCGAGGTGAGGGCGAGGCGGATTGATGTCTTCACGGCCAGTCCCCTTTCCCGCGGGGTCAGGTCGTTGGTCCCGCGATGCACAACTTGTCGCAGCCGATCATGGCCGCGCCACGGCGCGAATTGGGGCGAAAGAGGGATTAGTGGGGTTCGTTTTAAGTCTGGACGCCGTCAGGCTGCGTCTGGCGCGGAGAGGTTGAGCCAGAGAATGAGCCCGATCACCCCCGCATAGAGCAGGATCGACAGGAAGGCTGTGCCTGTGCCGCCCTTGGCGAGGGAATGGGCTGCGGCGAGCTGTTTTTCTTCTTCCGCATTGCCGGTGGTCATCACCAGCAGGGCCACGACCAGAAGCACGAAGCCATACGAGGCGAGGTAGATCTGGTCCAACATCAGGAGGTAGCCGACATCCGGCAGGGCGGCCTGGGCGCTGAACTGCAGGGCCACGAGGGTAAGAAGCGCGGTGATCGAAAGACCGACGCGGGCTTCGATATGTTCCGGCTTCAGCAGCAGGGCGGCGGCGGCGACGAGCACCACGATAAAGACCGGGAGCAGGGATTTCGTGACGCCGGAGACGACGGGCCGGGAAATCGGGATCGACACGATCGCACGAGAGTATGTTTCGGGCTGGCTCATCGTCGTGTCGCCGAAGTTCGTGGGGTAGGGGCGATTGCGGACTTCGAGCTTTGGCTGGCCGATGACGAAGCCGGGGAGTTCGATCTCCGGGTTCATCGTCACCTGATCGACGACGTAGACGAGGCGCGACGCATTCCATTCCTGGTCTTCGATTTCGATCGTGAGATCGTGGGCGTCGAAGGGATAGGTCTTCACCGAGAACTTCGCGGCGAAGGGGCCTTGATGGCGGAACACCTGGTATTGCGTGCCATCTGGCTGGTTCACGGGCTCGGGATAGATGTCGGTCTGAACGTGGTCGTCGGGCGCGAACATGTTCATCCATTCGAACGTCGACCCCGGAACGATCTGCGCGTCCGTATCGCGGAACCAGAGATAGACGTCGGCAACGAAGGAGTAGCTGTGCAGGTCGATCGACTGGATGTCGTTGATGTACATCCCGACTTTCACTTCAGCAGGCGCTGACGCGGCCGGAGCTGGAGGTGCGGGATCCTGCGCGCTGGCCATCGGGGCGAGGCAGAACACGGCTGCCATCATGACAGTCAGGAAACGCAGCACGGTCTGCATCACGGAAATCCCCAAACGCTGAGCCGACCTTGATGGTGAGTGTCGCGCGTGAAGGCAAGGGCGAGTGATATCTCTGGCGCATGTACATGCGCGCGTGTTTTATGACGCATCCGAGGAGGGATCACTGATGAAACTCGAGGGCGGATGTTATTGTGGTGCGGTGCGCTACGAAGCGGTGGGCGAGCCTATCCTGAAAGCGCAATGCCATTGCCGCGCGTGCCAGCACATCACGGGCGGCGCGCCGAACATGTTCATGCTGATGCCGGTCGCGGGTTTTCGATGGACCAAGGGTGAGCCGAAGACATTCTCGCACCCCGGCAAGGAGAAT
>CALMWO010000513.1 GCA_937873805.1 uncultured Hyphomonadaceae bacterium | reverse complement strand
CACGCTTTCGGCCAAGGGCAAGCACGTCGTGGTCATCGGCGGCGGCGACACCGGTTCGGACTGCATCGGCACCTCCAACCGCCATGGCGCAGCGTCGGTGACGCAGCTGGAAATCATGCCCCAGCCGCCGACCAAGGAGAACAAGGCCGCGACCTGGCCGGACTGGCCGCTGAAACTGCGCACGTCGTCGAGCCACGAAGAAGGCTGCGAGCGTGACTTCGCCGTGGTGACCAAGCGCGCCGTCGGCAAGGACGGCAAGGTGACCGGCATCATCTGCGCCCGTGTTGAATGGGTGCGCGGCGCTCGCGGCATGGAGATGAAGGAAGTCGCCGGCAGCGAGTTCGAGTTGAAGGCTGATCTCGTTCTGCTCGCGATGGGCTTCACAGGCCCGGTTCTGCCCGGCCTGATCGACCAGACGCGCGCGACGCTCGACACTCGCGGCAACGTCGCGGCGACCACCACAGACTACAAGACGTCTGCCGACAAGATCTTCACGTGTGGAGATATGCGTCGCGGCCAGTCGCTGGTCGTGTGGGCCATCCGCGAAGGCCGTCAGTGCGCGCGCGCCGTCGATGAATACCTGATGGGATCGAGCAGCCTGCCGCGCTGATCAGGCGGCGCCACAAGGCAGTAGACCTTTCTTACGGCAGGAGTAGTCTCATCCCGTGTTCGCGGGTCTGAGCCGGCTCGCCAGTATGCGCCCGCCTGAATATGGGCGCTGTTCGCAACTGCGAAAGACTGCTGACGCAGCTGCGCGTGGCGCCTCTCATCAGGTGTAACAAGTCTGCGGCCCGTTGGGGGGCCGCCGCTGTTGTGAGGGGGTCGCCTTTGAAGGCCACGGACATCGGTCGTCCGGACTACTTCCACAAGGTTGTTGACTGCCAGTGGGCATGTCCAGCGCATACGCCCGTGCCCGAATACATCAGGTTGATCGCAGACCGGCGATACACCGACGCCTACATGATCAACTGGAAGTCGAACGTGTTTCCGGGAATCCTGGGGCGCACGTGCGATCGTCCGTGCGAGCCTGCCTGCCGCCGCGGCCGAGTCGAAGAGGAGCCGGTGGCGATCTGCCGCCTGAAAAGGGTGGCGGCGGACAACAAGAGCGATATTGCCGCCCTCCTGCCCAAGGTCGCCCCGAGCAACGGAAAGAAAGTTGCGTGTGTCGGCGCCGGGCCAGCCTCCCTCACCGTTGCACGCGACCTCGCCCCGCTCGGCTATGAAGTTCATGTCTATGATGGCGACCGACGCGCCGGGGGCATGATCCGCAGCCAGATCCCGCGCTTCAGATTGCCGGAAGAAGTCATCGACGAAGAGGTTGGCTACATCACAAGCCTTGGGCCGGTGATGCATCTCTCGCAAACCGTCGACAGCATGAAAGCGCTTCTCACCGAAGGCTATGACGCAATCTTCGTTGGCACAGGCGCGCCGCGTGGCCGTGACCTTGACCTGCCCGGCCGCAAGGAAGCAGCAGCTAACATCCATATCGGCATCGACTGGCTTTCCAGCGTCTCGTTCGAACACATAGCCAAGATCGGCAGGCGCGTCATCGTGCTGGGCGGCGGCAACACCGCGATGGATTGCTGCCGCACGGCGCGACGGCTTGGCGGTGACGATGTGAAGGTGATCGTCCGCTCCGGTTTCGAGGAGATGAAGGCGTCGCCATGGGAGAAGGAGGACGCGATCGGGGAAGATATCCCGATCCTCAACTACCTTGTGCCCAAGGAGTTCGTACACACGAACGGCAAGCTCACCGGCATGATCTTCGAACGGGTCAAAGCCGAGAAGGATGCACAGGGCCGGCGCAATCTCGTTCCAACCGGCGAGCCGGATCATCATTTCGAATGCGACGATGTGCTGGTGGCCGTGGGTCAGGAGAATGCCTTCCCGTGGATCGAGCGCGACATCGGCATGACATTCGACAAATGGGGCATGCCCGTTGTCGGGCAGGAGACGATGCAGTCCACTATTCCGAATGTCTTCTTCGGCGGGGACGCCGCATTCGGGCCGAAGAACATCATCTGGGCCGTGGCGCACGGACATGCGGCGGCGGTTTCGATCGACATGTTCCTGAACGGGCAAGACATCAGCATTCGCCCCGAACCGGGCGTCACCGTGATCTCACAGAAGATGGGCATTCACGAGTGGAGCTACGACAACGATGTGTCCAATGACACC
>CALMWO010000512.1 GCA_937873805.1 uncultured Hyphomonadaceae bacterium | reverse complement strand
CGTAAGCTGCGCGTATCGTGCCTGCATCCGCGCCCAGCGCCTTTAACGCCGCAATCGAATCCACGCGCGTTTCAAGAAATGACGACGTCGCCTGCGCCACGCCCACACCGCCCGCCACCAGCGCAGCGATCCCGATCACTGTCATGAACGTGTTGAGCATATCCAGAAGCTGGCGCAGTCCATCGACCGCATCCTCCGGTCCGCGATAGCGCAGCCCGTCGGATTCCCACTTCGCGTTGAGATCCTCCTCGAACGTCGCCGCAGTCTCTGGCTTCAGGAGAACGCGATACGCGGTGCGAAACAGCGATCCCGGCTGCATCATCCCTGCATCACGCAGCGCATCGATAGAGATGATTGCGCGCGGTTCGAACATGCCCGGCTCGCCCACCCGGTCAGGCTCGCGCAGCAGCAGGGCGCGCACTTCAACCTGGATGCCGCCCATCGTGAAAGCATCGCCGACCTGTATACCCAGCTCCTTCAGCAGGCTGGAACTTGCCGCGATCCCCCATGTCTCGCCGCGCCGCGTCAGTGCATCGGTGATCGTGATATCCCGGTCGAACGCGAAACTGCCGACCAGCGGAAAGGCGCCATCGATACCGCGCACATCGATCTGAACGACTTTGCCTGGTCCGCGCCCCATCAGGTCGACCTGCGCAGCCTCGCTTACCGTCCCGCGTTCATCGAGCCATGCGCGTTCTTCCGCCGTCGCCGCGCGTTGCACCAGCGTCACTGCCGCATCGCCGCCAAGCAGCTCATGCGACTGCCGGTCCAGCCCCGCATTGTAGGAAGACGTGATCGAACCCGCCGCTGCGATCGCCCACGCGCCAAGCGCAAGACACGCCAGGAAGATCCAGAACCCGCCTATGCCGCCCGCCAGCTCGCGCCGCGCAATTCGCAACCACGCGCGTGTCGGCTTTTGTGCGTTGGTGGAAACGTTCATTCTGCTTGCCTAAGCGCCGACGCAGCCTTTGTCAGCCCTCGCTCCGCGTCTATGATCGCGCGCGACCGGCAGTGGAGACGCGGAATGAGAACAAGGATGCGCGCAGCAATCCTGATCGTCATGGCGTCGGCCTGCACGCCTGCACCCGCCCCGACTCCCGGCCTGGAGACTCCCGGCCCGGACGCCGCCGCAGCGCCTGGTGGCATTATCGCGCCTGGCGCACGCGTGCGTGTCAAATCGCGTTCGGGAACCTTCAAGCCGGCCGATACCGGCCACACAGCTGAGGTCAATGTCACGTCCGGCAAGACAGGCACGGTTGTGCAAAAACTCGGCGAGAGCATTCGCGTCCGCTTCGACGCGCAGACGTGGGACGAGTTTCCGCCGACGGGGGCGACCGTCGACCTCAAGGAATTCGAGGCAACCCTGCACGTGTCGTATCTGGAACCGGCAAGATAGTTCCGCCTACCACCCGACCGTCGCTCATCTCGACCACACGATCCGCCCGGGCGGCGATCTCTGCGTCGTGCGTCACGACCACCAGCGTCGCATTGCGCTCGCGCGCGATGGCGAACAGCATGTCGGCCACCATGGCGCCTGTTGCGCGGTCAAGATTGCCCGTTGGCTCGTCCGCGAACACAATGCGCGGATTGCTCGCCAGCGCCCGCGCGACAGCTACGCGCTGGCGCTGGCCGCCCGAAAGCTGCCCCGGAAAGTGATCCATCCGCGCGCCCAGCCCCACAGCCTCAAGCCCGGACTTCGCCAGCTGGTCGACATCTTTAAGGCCAGCAATCTCCAGCGGCGCACGCACATTGTCGAATGCGTTCATCGTTCCCAGCAGATGGAATGACTGGAACACAAGGCTCACCCGCCCGCGCCGCAAGCGCGCCAGTTGATCTTCACTCTTGCCGATCAGCGATTCTCCCAGCAGCGAGATCGCGCCCTTCGATGTCCGCTCGATTCCGGTCGACACCGCAATCAGCGACGACTTACCCGAGCCCGAGGGGCCCACAACCGCAACGCTTTCCCCCGGCATCGCGCGAAACGACACGCCCTTGAGAATCTCCACCGGCCCGGAAGCCGCCGGCAAAGTCAGCCAGACATCATCGAGTGTCAGCGCGGCGTCCAAATCGTTCCTCATAGGGAATGCGGAACCGATTTCCCGGCATCGCGCTAGTTCGTGTGGAAACTAGATGCGGCCTCCCGCCGCTTACGGCAAGATCACAGACACGATGCAGCGCCTGATCGCCTTCGCTTTTCTCCTTCTTGCCGCCTGTGGCCAGCCACCGGCAACGCAGCCTGTTGCAAATCCGCCCGCCGCCAGCGAAGGCTCGGACATGACAACAGCCAAGGTCCCGACAATCGTCATGCTGGGCGACAGCCTCACCGCAGGCTATGAGCTGCGCGAGAATGAAGCCCTGCCCGCCGTGGTCGAGCGTCTCCTTGCTGCGCGTGGGGTGAAAGCACAGGTCATCAACGCAGGCGTATCCGGCGACACGACCGCCGATGGCCTCAATCGCTATGACTGGAGCGTGAAAGGCACAGGCGCAGATCTGCTCGTTATCGCCCTCGGCGCAAACGACTTCATGCTTGGTCTTCCGCCCGAACGACCGAAGAAGAATCTCGCCGCCATCCTGGATCGCGCGAAGGCCGACAATATCCCCGCAGTCCTGATCGGCGTCGCTGTCGCGGGCAATGATCGCGA
>CALMWO010000511.1 GCA_937873805.1 uncultured Hyphomonadaceae bacterium | reverse complement strand
ATCACCACTGATCCAGTAGGAATATGGAAAAGCTTATTCCAGCTATTCATCGGCTCTTAACTGGCGTTAGAATTCCTGCATCGACTTCTAAATACGATCACTTAAGTAGTGATTGTGCCTGACGGTCGACCTTCGACGCACGGGCCGAGCAGACAGGGAGACTCGGATGACGATAACGAACCGCCTCCGCCCCGCCGATCGGGTCTGCGTACGAATGTGTTGCGCCTGTTGAAGCGCGTCCGCGCCAGCTGATTTTCACGACACATTTTTATGGGCCGCGCCGCCGGCAGCGCGAGCGATGGCCCGCACCCGAAAGGCAAGTCCATGTCCAGCCGCACCGTCAGGTCTGATGCGACCTTCTCACCCTCCGCGTATCGAAAATCGATCGCCGAAATGTTCGGCGTGCTCGATGCCCGCCAGCAGCGCGACCTCATCGACAGCTTCGCGCTGCTGCCGCGGCACATCCATCAGCTTGCGAGTAGCGGGCTGATCGCTGCTCCGATCAAGTCGAGACGCTAACCGTCACTGGCGGGAAAACATTCCGAAACGCCAACCGCAACAAACGACAAGGATAAAATCCATGAAACGCAACAACGCCCTTCTGGGGCGAACGGCTCTGCTCGCGCTGAGTTTCGCTGTTCCCGCGACGCCGGCTTTTGCCCAGTCAGCCGCTCAAGTGCATAGTCAGGTGCTGGTCATCGACCCGCACGTCGACATTCCATCCCCCTCAAAGGCAAAAGCGGGCGCCACAATCGATGCGGGTACGCAGATCGACGTAGCGAAGCTCAGGAAGGGGCAGGTCGATGCGATCTTCCCATCCGTCTTTGTGGAGCAGAGCGCCCGAACCCCGGAAGGTTACGCCGCCGCGCGCAAGGAAGCCGACGACAAGTTAGCGGCGATCCTCGATATTGCGGCGAAGCATCCGAATGAAGTCGTCATTGCGCGATCCGCTGACGACATTCAGAAGGCCGAAAAGGTCGGCAAGACAGCCATTCTGATCAGTTTTCTGAACGCTTATTCGCTGGGCAAGGATCCATCGGCGCTCAAGGGGTTTTATGACAAGGGCGTCCGCGTGTTCGGCCTTGTTCATGCCGGCAACAACGACTTCGCGGATTCATCGCGGTCGCACGCGCGTGACAAGGCGGGTGAGAACCACGGTCTCTCGCCCGCCGGCAAACAAGCCATCGCACTCGCAAATGACCTCGGCATTCTCGTCGATGTCTCCCAGCTGACGACCGAGGGGTTCAGACAGGCGATTGCAACTTCGCGCGCGCCCGTCATCGCTTCGCATTCGGGCGTCGCCGGCGTCGTGAAATCAGCCCGCAATCTCACCGATGACGAGCTGGATGCGATCAAGGCCAACAATGGCGTCATCAGCATCGTCGCCTTCTCAAGCTACCTGCGGCAGCAGACGCCTGAGGTGGAGGCGGCCGTGAAAGCGGTTCGCCAGAAGTACGGAGCGGTGAATGGCTATGAAGGCCTCACGCAAGCGCAGCGCGATGCGCTCGGCAAAGAAACAGCTGCACTTCAGGTCCGCGCTTCGGTGGACGATTTCGCTGCGAGTATCGACTACGCGGTCAAACGCATTGGCGTCGATCACGTCGCCATTTCGTCAGATTTCAATCACGGCGGCGGCGTTGCGGGCTTCGAGGACGAAGGCGATGCGCCCAACGTCACTAAGGCGCTGCTCGCGAAAGGCTATAGCCAGGCCGACATCGCGAAGCTGTGGGGCGGTAACGTTCTTCGGGTCCTGCGCGCAGCGGAAGCCGCGGCCAAGCGCGATCTCGCCCAGAACTAGGACTTTGATCTCATATCCGGCGCATCCTCCTGCCGGATATCAGCGACGGCGCCGGGAACGGGCCTTCCCGGCGCTGGTTCGCTTGCAGCTATTCGGCTGCGCCGCGCCAGTCTGAAGCGGTCGCCACGAACAATGCCGCCATGTCGGCCCTCAGCAAAGCTTCGGCCTCGATCGACGCCAGTTGTGCGCGCTGGGACTGACGCTGCGCGTCGATCACCTGGATCAGGGAGCCGGCCCCGTTCTCATAGCCAAGAGAAGCCAGCCTGGCATTTTCCGCCGCCACGTCGCGTGCGCGTGTCTGCGCGGCAATCAGGTCGCGGTCCGTGGATAGGGCAGAGAGCAGGTCGGCCACCTGCGCGAACGCCGAAAGCACCGTCTGCCGATACACTGCGTCGGCTTCCTTCGCGCCAGCTTCCGCTGCCCGCTGACGCGCCTTGAGGGCGCCGCCATTGAACAGTGGCGCCGCGATAGAAGGCCCTGCGGTCCAGCCGCTGCTGTCATACTGGAAGAGGTCTTCCGGGTGCAGCGCGGTCAAGACAAACGAAGCGTCCAGCGACACACTGGGATAGCGCGCCGCTTCCGCAACGCCGATAGTGGCGGTCGCGGCATGCAGATCCGCTTCCGCCGCAAGAATGTCGGGGCGCTTGCGAACCAGTTCCGACGGCAGATTCACGGGGATAGAGCCGGGCGGCGTGAGTTCGGCGAGGTCGATCTCAGGTGCGGTCCAGTTCGCCGGTGTCTGACCAACGAGCAGGGCAAGCGCATGGCGGGTGGTGGCGATGCGGCGCAGGATTGACGGACGGCGCGCCTGATCTTCAGCAAGCTGCGCCTCCGCCGGATTCACCGCGGCGGCAGGTTCCCCACCTGCCTGGACGCCGCGCTTGATCATGGCGACCGTCTCGTTGTCGACCTTGATAATCCCGTCCAGCGCACTCAGTTGGCTGCGAAGCGCCGCCAGCTCGATGGCGCGCGAAACGACCGCGCCGGTCAGGTTCAGATACGCTGCATCGGTCCGCTGGCGCTGCGCTTCCGTGCGCGCCGCCGCCGTCTCGTCCTTGCGGCGCTCGCCGCCGAACAGGTCGAGGTCGTATTTGAACGTCGTGCCGATCGAGAAGACGTTGATGGTGGGGCTGGGGAAGCCTTCGATGCCGAAGGCGGCAGTGTTGATGCGCTCACGCTGCGCATCACCGCTCAATCGTGCTGTCGGTCCGCTATCGCCCCTCTGCGCGCGCTCCAGTTCCCGCACACGCGTTAAGGCTGCATCGGCTTGCTGCAGGGTTGGGTTGCCCTTCAGCGCCTGATCGACCAGCGCGTTCAGGTCCGCTGAATTGAACGAGGTCCACCACTGGCGCGCTGTCGCGCTGCTGGATGCGAGGCTGACGATCGGCGATGCAGCAGGATCGCCAGCCATCGCATAGCCGATCGCTTCGGGCGCTGCCGGGCGCTGGAAGTCAGGGCCGACAGTCGTGCAGCCGGTCAGCAACGCAATCGCGCTGACGGCGATGAGTGTCTTGATGTCACGCATGGGAGGCTCGTTTGACACGCAGGAAAAGAAGCAGGGGAAGAATGACGACGCACATGATGAAAAGCATGTGGAAGGTGTCGATATAGGCAACGAGCGCGGACTGCCGCTCGATCATGCCGCTCATTGCCGCCTGGCCCACCGCCGTGTTCAGGTCCAGCGCGCCAGCCGCCCCGGCTGCGACGTTGATGTTGTCCGGCGTGGCGTTCTCAGACAGCTGCGAGCTCACGATACGCGCATTGTAGATCTGCAACGCGCCTACGATGGAAATGCCCAGGCTCGAGCCCACATTGCGGATCAGTGTGTAGAAGGACGCTGCTTCCGTACGCAGGCCCGGTTGGATCGTCGTGAACGCGATGCCCATCAGCGGCACGAAGACAAGTCCGAGGCCAAGACCCTGGAACAAGCCCGAGACGATGATCGGCGTCTGGTCCATGTCGAGCGAGAAGCCGGACATGAGGAAATAGGAAAGCCCTGTCAGGCTTATGCCGACGAAGATGATCACACGGTTGTCGACCTTGCCGGATAGCTGCCCGACGAGGAACATCGACACGAATGTCCCCACGCCGCGCGAAGCCTGCGTGAGGCCAGCCGTCAGCACAGGATAGCCGAGCAGCCCCTGCATCAGAGACGGCAGCACGGCCATGCCGGCGAACATCAATACGCCGATCAGCAAGCCCATCACCGACGAGAGCAAGTAGTTGCGGTCCGCGAGAATGGACGGGTGAATGATCGGGCGTTCGCTGGTGAAGATATGAACGAAGAAGACATAGAGGCCCAGCACGGCGAACGCGGCATAGATCCAGATTTCAGCAGATGAAAACCATTCTGCGCCCGGGCCGCGATCAAGCACCATCTGCATGCCCACCAGCCCGATCACCAGCGCGATGAAGCCGAAGGCGTCGAATTTCTGCTGCTCACGGCGCACGCGCTTCGGCAGCGTTGCTGCCATGATCAGGAAGCCGACGATGGCAATTGGGATGTTGATGAAGAACACCCAGCGCCAGTTCAGCTGGTCAGTGAGAAAGCCGCCCAGGATCGGGCCGATGATCGGACCAAGAACAGCGCCCATGCCCCACAGGGCCATTGCACGCGCATGATCCTTCGGCGGGTTGATGTCGAGCAGGATGGCCTGCGAGAGCGGAATGAAGACCGCCGCCGTCGCGCCCTGAAGCACACGGTAAAGCACCAGCTCCGCGATTCCCGTCGCGATGCCGCACAGCACTGATGACACCGTGAATCCCACGAGCGCGCCAAGCAGCAGGTTGCGTCGTCCGAAGCGTCGCTCCATCCAGCCGATTGCCGGCGTGACAATCGTGCTGGCGAGAATGAATGAAGTCAGCACCCACAGGATTTCGTCCTGCGATGCGGACACCGACGCGCGGATCTGCGGCAGAACAGTATTCGCAATGGTGCCGTCGATAGAGGTCATCAGCGTCGTCAGCACGACGCCAAGCGTGATCAGCGCCCGGCGGCCCGGCTCGGGATACTCGCCATAAGCCGTACCGCCCGAAGCCGGTGGCGTGATGGGAACGGCGTCATCCATGACTACTGAGCGCCTTTGCCCTTGTCGCGCGTATCGACGGTCGCTGTGGCGCTGAGGCCGACGGCGAGCTGCACTTCCGGCGGCGGGTTATCCAGTTCAATCCGGACATTGAGACGCTGCACGACCCGAACCCAGTTGCCCGAAGCATTCTCGGCCGGCAGCACAGCGAAGCTCGATCCCGTGCCGGGAGAGAAGCTGACGACATGGCCCGTCAGATGCGCATTCGGAAACGCATCGACATGCACCGCCACAGGTTGCCCGGGGCGCAGGTCGGCTAGCTGGTTCTCCTTGAATGCCGCATCGACCCACGGCTTGCCCGAGATGATCCAGAACATCGTCTGCGCAGGCTGCACGTAAGAGCCAGGTTGCAGCTGGCTCACGCGCGTTACAACGCCATCGGCCGGCGCCCGGATCGACGTATCCGACAGGTCGCTCTGGGCTTGATCAAGCGCCGCCTGCGCCTGCATCACCAGCGGGTGCTTGTCCGTCTCGATATTGGCTGACCCGCCAAGGCTGGCGAGGGTATTGGCCACACCCTCAGACGCTGCAGACTGATTGCGATCCGCAAGATCAGACGCGTTGCGTGCCTGATCCAGCGCCTGTTGCGATATCAGCCCCGCCTTGAAGAGATTGTCCTGCCGCGCCAGCTCGCTGCGCGCAAAATCCGAACTTGTGCGCGCGGTCCGCAGATCCGCCGCTGACTTGCGATAAGATGCGCGCAGCGCATCGACCTGCAGCCGCGCCGAGGCAAGACGCGCTTCCGCCTGCGCCACATTGATCGCAAAGTCTCCGCCATCCAGCTTCACAAGCTCATCGCCGGCTTTGACCGTCTGGTTCTCTTTGACGAGGATCTCGACGACCCGCGCCCGCACGCTCGACGTGATCGGCGCACGCGCCGCGGAAATCTGTGCGTTGTCCGTTGAGACATAGCCGGCGGACAACATGATCCATACCGTTGCGATGATCGCGATCAGCGCCGGTGGCCCGATCATCAGCGCGAGGCGCTTCTGCTGGGACGAAAGACCTTTTTTCTTGATCGGAGCAGGCGCAGTCGCCGCTGCGCCGTCGCGCTCGAATGAGCCGTCCATCACCATGCCTCATTGTGAAATCGGTTCGGCGGCGATGCCGCGTCGTCCCATTTGCCACCAGATAGGTTGACAGACGCTTTGAACCAAATGATATTTGTGCAGGTGCAGCATGAATACAGTTCAGTTTAAGAATCTCGACCTCAATCTTTTCCGGGTGCTTCTGGCGCTGCTCGATCATCGCAGCGTTTCCCGCGCGGCCGAGGAGCTTGCGCTGACCCCCTCTGCGGTCAGCCACGCCCTGGGTCGCCTGCGCACCGCTCTGAACGATCCGCTGTTCGACCGCCGGGCAGGTGGTCTCAGCCCGACCGCCTATGCCGTCGAAGTCGGCCGCATCGTTCGCGGTTCGATGGATACTTTGCGGGATGCACTCAACAGGGACGAGTTCGATCCAGCCATCGCGGAGCGGGAGTTCATAGTCGCAGCTGGTTCCTATGCGGTCGTCGTCATCCTGCCGCGCATCGTCGACCATCTCGCGAAAGTCGCGCCGGGTGTTCGCATTCGCCTGCGCCGGATCGAAGACCAGTCGCCCGACGATGTCGAACATGGTCGCCTCGATCTCATTTTCGGTGTCGCCGCCAACGCGATCGGGCGCCTCGAATGGCGCCCGCTCCTGAAAGACCGCATGGTCTGGATCGCTCGCCGCGGCCATCCAACTGTCCGCGCTCCGCTGACGATGGAGATGCTGAGCGAAACGCGGCACATCCTGATCGAGAAGTTCAACCGGGTGTTCAGCCCGGAATACCCCGAACTCCGCCGCTTCTTCGATGAAGGTCGCGAGCTGGGCGACGCCAGTCGCGCCGCCGTCGGTCACAATCGCCGCAAGGTCGCCGGCGCCAGCACAATCGCATCCGATACCATGCACGCCATCGCCATGGCGGCGCACTCGGATAGCGTCACGCTCACCCTGCGCGGGCTAGCCGAAGCTTTCCTGACCGATCAGATTCAGATCCTCGATCCGCCTCACTCAACCCCGCCCATCGAGCTCGGCGTGATCTTCCATCCCGACCGCGCCCGCGATCCCGGCTTCCGTTGGTTCCTGTCCGTGCTGTCGGGAGAGGCTTGAGGAGAGCAGTAAGCGCTTGCGCGCACTTGCTGCTGATCCTTCCCCGAGCTTCACCCCGTATTGCGGAGCGCCAGGCGAGCGCTCATCTCCGCGCAGACCTTCTCGAGCTGAGGTCTCAAACTATCGACAGCCGTACGAGCGTCCTCGGTCCGGCCCTGTTTCCCGTGCTGCTCGATATCCTCGCACAGGGCGGCAAGGTCCGCTGCTCCAGCGGAAAGAGACATGGACTTGAGAAAGTGCGCCTGTTTTGCGATTGCGCCAGGGTCGCTGCCTGCGCCCAGCGTCTCAAGCTTGAAGACCGCATCCGGCGCCTGACCAAGGAACAGCTTCCAGACCTTGCCGACAACGTCCCGGCCAGATCGCGCTCCCACTGCTTCCATGGTGGCGACGGCCTCGTCATCGATGAGCGGGATGTCGACCGGCGATGCGGAATGCGCCTGCGTGGGCGTCAGAACCTGCAGCCTGGTCTGTGATCCGACGCCTACCGATTTCAGCGCGTCCGTCAGCCGGGCGGACGTGAAAGGCTTCGTCATGTGCCGGTCGGCGCCCACGGCGGCCCAGGCATCCGCATCTGC
>CALMWO010000510.1 GCA_937873805.1 uncultured Hyphomonadaceae bacterium | reverse complement strand
TCGTCAATTCCGCCAGCCTCGGCCATGCCGGCGGCAGCCTGCCGGCCCTGCCGGCTGGAAAGGGCAGGCCTTTCCTCGATCTATCCTATGGGAAAGCGGCTGCCCAAACCCTCCAGACAGCTGCGACTTCCGGCTGGACGCCTCACGACGGATTACCCATGTTGGTGGGACAGGCTGCCGCGGCCTTCCGTATCTGGTTCGGGATATTCCCGGACGAAGCGGGGGCGCTCAGGGCCTGTCGGGAGGCGGTGGCGGCTCGCGCATGATCAAGCTCGCACTCACAGGCTCCATCGGCATGGGCAAGTCGGCGACGGCGGCCATGTTCGCCGCGCGCGGCATCCCGGTCTACGACGCCGATGCAGCGGTTCACGCGGCCTATGCGCCCGGCGGCGAAGCGGTTGCGCCGATCGAATGGGCCTTTCCGGGCGTCATTGCTGCGGATGGCGGGATCGACCGGGCCAAGCTTCGTGGCAAGGTCGCGCAAAACCCTGAAGCGATGAAAAAGCTCGAAAGCATCGTGCATCCCATCGTGGCGGGCGCGCAGCGCGCTTTCCTCGCGAAGGCCGAGGCTGCGGGGCAGGACATTGTCGTGCTCGATATCCCCCTGCTGTTCGAGACAGGCGGCGACAAGCGGGCCGACGTAATAGCTGTGGTTACAGCCCCGCCAGATGTGCAAAGGCAGCGTGTGTTGAGCCGCGGCGGGATGACGGAGGCCGAGTTCGAGGCGATATTGGCCCGTCAAACGCCCGATTCGATAAAGCGCGCGCGGGCGGATTTCGTCATCAATACCGGCCTCGGCTTTCCCTACGCCGAAGCGCAGATCGACGAGATCATCGAGGCGCTGCGCACGCGGATCAGGGCGGCTACGGAACAGGACGAGACATGCGGGAAGTCGTCTTCGACACCGAAACCACCGGCCTCGATCCAAGATCGGGCGACCGCATCGTAGAAGTCGGCTGTATCGAGCTGAACAACTATCTGCCCACCGGCCGCGAATTCCAGATCTACATCAATCCCGGCCGGCCCGTGTCCGAAGCGACGGTGCGCATTACGGGCATCACCAACGACACGCTGCGCGACAAGAAGCGTTTCGAGCATCCCGATGTCGTCGACCAGCTGATGGCATTCTTCGGCGATGATCCGATCGTCGCTCACAACGCTGAATTCGACCGCGGCTTCCTGAACTACGAGCTTGAACTTCTGGGCCGGCCGCCTCTGCCGAAAGAGCGCTTCATCGATACGCTGGTGCTGGCGCGCGAACATCGGCCTGGCTCGCCTGCGTCCCTTGATGCGGTCTGCAAGCGTTTCAACATCTCGATCCAGGACCGTGTCCTGCACGGTGCGCTTCTCGACGCCCAGCTTCTCGCGATGGCTTATCTTGAGCTGCGCGGCGGGCGTGAGCGCGCCTTTGATTTCGCCAGCTCTTCGGGCGGCGGCGCAAACGCCAAGACGGTGCAGGCGCCACGGCGCCAGCGCCCGACGCCGCTGGCGCCCAGCATCACGCAAGCCGAGCTTGCCGACCATCTCGCATTCCTCGAGACGGTCGGGACCAAGGACGTTCCAGCGATCTGGAAGAAGTTCAGCTAGCTTCCGCCGCCCGGGATCAGTTTGGGGTCGAGACTAGGTCGCGGGCGTCTGCTGGGCCTGCGCTTGGGCGCGCTGGCGTTGTTGGCGGTAGAGCCCCACGAAGTCGATCGGATCGATCATCAGCGGCGGGTGGCCGCCTTCCCGTGTCACATCCGCAATGATCCGGCGCGCGAACGGGAACAGCAGGCGCGGGCATTCGATCAGCAGCATCGGCTCGACGTCTTCACGGGTCGCATCCTGCAGCTGGACGACGCCAGCGTAGACCAGCTCGCAGATGAACACGACTGCGTCCTGCCGTTTGGCGCGGGCCGAGAGGCGCAGCTCGACCGAGAAAATGTGTTCCGCCGGGGGGCCGGGCTCGACCTTCACGTCGATCCCAAGCTCGATTTCCGGGGCGCTTGCGCCCTGCTGGGCCGCAAACAGGCCCGGGTTTTCGAATGAAAGGTCCTTAACGTACTGCGCCAGCACCCTGATCATCGGGGGTCCACCTGCCGCTGCGGGCTGGTTCGGGTCCTGTACGGGCGCGTCAGTCATGGGAATTTCAGGTCCGGAATTGGCATATAATGAAGGGTGCGCGGCTATCACGCTACCGCGACGCCCGCAACAACGGGCTGACTCGCGCACTTTTGTGTCTATATTGATCAGTCAGGGATCGAGGCCCGTGCCTTTTCCCGACGAGATACGTGAAGGTCACTTTTGCAGATCGATCTCATCATCCTGGCGGCGATCGCGGTTTTCGTGATTTCTCGCCTTTACGCGGTCCTCGGTCAGAAAACCGGGGCAGAACCGCCGGCGCGCCGCTATCGCGAGGCCCCCGCGCGTGCCCCCGAGCGGGAGGACGGCGCTGTTGTGGAGGGTGAAGACCGCCCGCGCATCCGTGCCGCGTTCACCGGCCCGGCTGCCGCAGGCATGGAAGCTATCGCCGCCGTGGACGCCAACTTCGCTCCCGACGATTTCGTGAAGGGCGCCCGCCGCGCCTACGAACTGATTGTCGGCGCGTTTGCCGATGGCGACCGTGACGCCCTGAAACAACTGGTCGATGACGATGTGATGGAGGTTTACGCCGCCGCCATCACGGAGCGCGAGAAAGCCGCGACCGAGCCCATGCGTCTTGTCCGTCTGCGTCAGGCCCGCATCGTCGATGCGTCGGTCGATGCGTCCAAGATGGCGCGCGTCGAGGTGTCGTTCGAAAGCGAACTCAGCGATGGCGACAATATGCGCCAGGCCAAGGAGATCTGGACGTTCAAGCGCTCGCTGAACACGCAGGATCCCAACTGGCTGCTTGATGAAGTCGCCACCGCGAGCTGATCTGCTCGCGCTGTGATATCCAGCTTCCATGACCCGTCGTCTCACTCCCGATGAACGCAGGCTATGGTCACGCGTCGCGCGCACCGTGCGGGTGGCTGCCGGCAAGGTCGTTGAAGACGAGCCTGAAGTCGTAGCCTCCGCATCTGTGCAATTGGCCGCTCAACCAGAACCGCCGCGAGGGGGGCAGGCGCCTCGCACAACTGCCCGGCGGCCGAGCCCGCCTGACGACCTTTCAGGTCAGCGCCGCATCCGCCGTGGCCAGAACGAGATCGAGGCGCGTCTGGATCTTCACGGTCACACGCAGGATACGGCTCACCGCGAAGTCGTTGACTTCATCCTGCGTCAGGCCGGGCTTGGCGCGCGCTGCGTGCTTGTCATCACCGGCAAAGGCCGCCTTGGAACCGGCGTGCTCCGCGCCCGACTGTTCGACTGGATCGCCGATCCCGATCTACGCCCCTTCATCGCCGGCTACGCGACAGCGCACCCGCGCCATGGCGGCTCCGGCGCGGTCTACCTGTTCCTCAGATCGGCGAAGCGCTGATCCGCGAGCCCTTCAGGGCAACGTCCGCAAACTGCCACATCGCCTTGAAGTGTTCGCGATGCATGGCGGCTTCATCCGTCTTGCCCTGCGCCTCCAGCGCCTCGATGAGGCCAGACGTCGACCAGCCATTGTGCGGATATTGCTCCAGGTCTTTCTCGAACACGGCCTGTGCTTCCTTGGCGTTGCCTGCCTTCAGCAGCGCGGCGCCAAGCGACTGGCGGGTGGGATAATACCAGAAGGGCGGCTCGGTGTAGGGCAGCAGATCCTGCCCCGCGACCGCCGCCGTGAACTTCGCCACCGCCGTCTTGTTGTCATTGGCCGCCTGCGCGATCTCGCCCTGCAATAGGTCATCCGCGATCTGTAGGAGCGCGCTCGCTGGATAGTCATTGCCGTCGAGCACCATCACCTTCGGATTGGCTTTCAGCGGGATCAGCGCCGCAAGCTCGGCTTTCGCGCCCTTGATGTCGCCCTTGTTCGCCAGCGCCACGCCACGCGCATAACGCCAGATGGCGTTCGAGAAGCCGAGGTCGGCCCGCGGCTGCGGCTCGGCCAGGATTTCATCCCAATGCGCGAACTGCACCAGCGACTGCAGGGGCACTGTCTTGAAGAACTCCACTGTCGGGAACTGGTCGATCTGCGCAAGGCTCACATTGTCCGCCAGCTTGCGGGCTGTCTCGATCGCCAGCTTGCCCTGACCCTGCATCGACGCCGACGACCAGAGGTGGTGGATATTGTGGGGGTAGTACATCGCCGGATAAAAGCCCTGCGCATTGCACTGGGCGATGTAATCCTCGTCCACCTTCGCGGCGGCGATGTTGGCCTGTACGGAGTCGTTGTAGCGGCCGACGCGGTAATAGATGTGTGCCGGCATGTGAACGAGATGGCCCGACCCCGGCACGAGCGTCAGCAGCGTGTCGGACGCTGCTTCTGCTTTCTCCGGCGCCGCCGAAGCTTCCATCGCATGGATATAGAGGTGCAGCGCCAGCGGGTGTTTCGGGCTCCGCGCGATTGTCTTCTCCAGCGCTGCAATCACCGGCGCGATCTCAGGCCGCGGGGTTGTTGCATCCGACCAGTAATTCCACGGCATGGTGTTCATCCACGCCTCGCCATACATCGCGGCGATATCGTCATCGTCCGCATACTTCGTCACCAGCTCGCCCAGCGCGCCGGCATAGGCGATGTCGAAGGCCGTGCGGTCCTCGACCGGCGTTTCTGAATAGCGCTTGCCCAGCGCTTCGATCAGGTCGCGCTCGACCTCGGGCTTGCTGGCCGAGACGGCCTTCGCCTTCTCCAGCGCCGCCCAGGCGGCGGTCTGTTCGTCCGTCGACATGATCGCCTTGCCCTTGGCGGTCACGTTGATGTTTGGCCCCGTCGCCAGCGCTTCGCCCCAGAAGCACATGGCGCAATCTGGGTCGAGCTTCTGCGCGGCGCGGAAGGAGCGGATCGACTCTGCATGGTTGAACCCGAAGGCCAGCACCATGCCCTGATCGAAATATCGCTGCGCGCCCGCGTCCTTCGTGGTGATCACGCGGTGAAACTCGCCCATGCCCGCGAACAGCGGCGCCCCTGCACGAGCGATCAGCTCGGCGTCAGTCTCGGGCTTCTGGGTACACGCGGCGGCAAACGCAACAAATGGAACGAGCAGAAGGCGGGAAGCGCGCATTTGATCCCCCAATCGATCAATACGCTATCTTATCATTGCCTGCGCAACGGGAACAGCGCTCATCCGCTGTCTCTTGGGGTCGTGCCGACTTGTTAGGCAGTTGTGCCAGGAGGCGTTGCGGCTGTCACAAACTCGTCGAACGCTCGCAGTGCATCGGCGGCATGCACCATCGCTGGCCCGCCACCCATCTGTACCGCAACGGCAAGTGTCTCGGCGATTTCCTGCCTGGTCGCGCCCGCGCGCAGTGAATTGCGTGCGTGATAGGCGATGCAGCCATCGCACCGCATGGCGACACCGATGGCGAGCGCCATCAGCTCTTTCACCTTGTGATCCAGCACGCCGGATTTCTGCGCCTCGCGGCTTAGCGTTCCAAAGGCCTTGATGGCGTCGGGAGCGAGATGCGCGAGTTCGCGCGAATACTTGTCCAGTCCGGCAATGCGCTCGATGCTGCTTCCGCTCATCGTCCGTCTTCCCCTGATTGCGCCTGAAAGTTTGTGATGGGCCGAGATCAGCTCCCGCGAGAAGCCTTCTCGTCGATGCCAGACTTGCCCTGCCGCGCCTCCAGCGCCTTGGCGAGCACGTCCAGCGTCACGCCGCGCGAGCGCAGCGCCACCAGCAGGTGATAGACAAGATCCGCCGCTTCAGACGCCACGGCCTTGTCGTCCTGCGAGGCCACGGCCAGCGCCGCCTCGACACCTTCCTCGCCCAGCTTCTTCGCGGTGAGGGCGGGTCCGCCCATCAGCAGCTTTGCGGTCCACGACGAAGCCGGATCAGCGCCCGCGCGCGCATCGATCGTCTTGGCGAGATCGTTCAGCACTTCGCCGAGGAAAGCCGCAGGCCCGAGTGGTTCATGCGCCATCACGCGTTCCTTCACGCTTCTTCCGTCATGCGAACCGGCGCGCCAGCGGCTGCAATCGCCCGCTTGGCGTCAGCGACGCTCGCTTCGCCAAAGTGGAAGATCGACGCGGCAAGCACGGCGTCCGCGCCGCCCTTGAGCACCGCATCCGCCATATGCTGCACATTGCCCGCGCCGCCTGAAGCAATGATGGGCACGCGCACCACATCACGCACAGCCCGCAAGAGCTCGATGTCATAGCCTGTCTTGGCGCCGTCGCGGTCCATCGATGTCAGCAGGATCTCGCCAGCGCCCAAATCTGCCGCGCGCTTCGCGAACTGGATCGCATCCAGCCCGGTGCTGTTGCGCCCGCCATGGGTGTAGACGACCCAACCCTCTCCATCGCGCTTCACGTCCAGCGCCATCACCACGGCCTGCGATCCCACTTTCCGGGCACAGGCCTTCAGGATTTCAGGCTCCAGCACGGCGGCGGTGTTGATCGCCACCTTGTCGGCGCCGGCCTTCAGCATCGCCACCATGTCGTCGGGCGTCCGCACGCCGCCGCCAACCGTCAGCGGCATGAAGCAGGCGTCCGCCGTCCGCTCCACCACATCGATCATCGTGCCGCGCTTTTCGTGGCTCGCCGTGATGTCGAGGAAACACAGCTCGTCCGCGCCCTGCGCATCATACGCCTTCGCCAGCGCGACAGGATCGCCCGCATCGCGCAGGTCGACGAAGTTGACGCCCTTGACGGTGCGCCCGTCCTTCACGTCCAGACAGGGAATGACCCGAACCTTAAGCATGGCGGCCTTTCAGCATAGGCTCTAGTCGCCCGGGCGAAGCGCGAAGGCAAGTGGAGGCGCAAGTGGCGGTGGGCGCAGGCAATCATCACCCATCGTCCGCCCCGATATCCCGGCGCAGATGTTGAGGCAGTCTCGTCACAAGCGAGCGTTGCGCTCGCCGGCGATCAAGGTGTGGGTCTGGGGGTCGATCCGCCTTGCGGCGTATTCGGTCAGCAAGGCTAGCGGCGCGCGCCAGCCAACTCGATATGTCCATGTGAACCTGAAGCTTGGGATTGAAGACGAGCGGTCGCGCAATGAGCGTGATGCATCGGGGTCTCCTTTCCTGGCTTCAGGTCGCGGCGTGGCCGCGACGGTTGGACGTGGTGCGCACATAGCACGCAGCAGCGTTACGGACAACGCAGAAGCTAGCGCGCCGCCAGCAACGCCTCGGTCGGATCGATATCGCCGTCGTAAAGCGCGCGGCCCAGGATCGCGCCTTCGACGGGCGTTCCCTTGCGGTTTTGCAGCGCCGTGATGTCGTAGACGCTTCTGAGCCCGCCCGACGCGATGATCGGTATCGACACCGCGTCGGCAAGTTCGCCGGTCAGGTCGATATTGACGCCCGTCTTGAGGCCGTCACGGGCAATGTCCGTCACGATGATCGCCGCAACGCCACAGCCCTCGAACGCCTTGGCGAGATCCACCGCGCGCATGTCGGTGGTTTCCGCCCAGCCCTGCACGGCGACGCGCCCGTCGCGCGCATCAATGCCGACAGCAACGTGTCCCGGAAAAGCCCGCGCCGCCTCTTTCACGAAATCAGGATTACGCACCGCCGCCGTGCCGAGGATCACGCGGCTCACGCCTGCATCCAGCCAGCGC
>CALMWO010000509.1 GCA_937873805.1 uncultured Hyphomonadaceae bacterium | reverse complement strand
ATCGTTCCATTCCTTGCGCGCGCCGGACAGCTTGAAGCGCCAGTGCGGTTTGCGCCCTTCGGCTTCCAGCGTCTTGCGATCTGCATCCGTCAGCGCCAGTGCCGCGCGATCATAAACCGGAGGCTTGCCGCGGCTCAGCGCGATCTTCTTGCGGCGCTCAAGCTCTTCGGCAGTTTCGTAGCAGGGATACAGCAATCCCTTCGCCTTCAGCTCTTCAGCCGCCTGCGCGTAGCGCTCGAATTTTTCCGACTGCTTGAACGTTTCGTCCCATGTCATGCCCAGCCAGGACAGGTCGGCGCGAATGCCGTCCTCATTCTCCTTGGTCGAACGCTCAAGGTCTGTGTCGTCGATGCGCAGCACAAACACACCGTCCAGGCTCTTCGCGAAAAGCCAGTTCACTAGCGCTGTACGGATGTTCCCGACATGCAGCTTGCCCGTGGGCGAAGGCGCAAAGCGGACTTTAACGGTCATGGTTCAATTCCGGCTGACGGAAGGTTCGCGGATGCATGTACCCATCCGGCCCGGCTTGGCAAGCGATGGGCTGGAACATGGCCCTTACCGGCCAGAATGCAGGCAATCATGCAGGCATCAGTGTGGCGTCGAAGGTCCGGGCCCCATAATCGATCGAGAAGGATCGCAGGTGTGACAGGAGGTTCACGCCGACAATAAGGGCCGGTTCATTATCCAGGTCCCATAGACTGAAGATTGGCGCATTGGCGACAACCGCCGTCGCATAGTCCACGGCGAAGGCCCGCGCCTCCACTTCCGGCAACGCGATATGCTCCCCCGGAACAACGTGTCCGGTGACGCCGATCAGCTTGGCGCCATCCACCCGCACCAGTCTGGGATGCGCCTTCCGCAGGGCTTCGCTCAGCTGCGTGTTGATGATGCACCGCTCCGCGCCGGTATCGAGCATGAGCTTGGCTTTGACCGTCCCGACCCGGCCGTCGATCTCTGCAAGCAATCCGTTGCGCACGCGCATATTGGGCCGGGCGCTTGTGCGCGGAGAGCGCTGCGAGCTTTCGATCTTCACCGACTTGTTTCGGATATCGAACATGAGCCGCTTCGCCGCAAACACGTCAGCGCCAAGAATGCCATCCATCTGCGGAATGTTCGCGTCGGGCAACACGGCCACGCGCAGATCCTGCTTCTTCACGGCGCCGGCCTCAATGCTTGCAAGCATCGCAATTTGAGTATCCACGACGCCTGTCGTTCCGGCGACTGTGGCCATGCCGACGATTGGCGTGCCCAGCGTCGCCACATGGCGCTGCGCAATCACACTCGTTGTCGAGCCCGTATCGACCATGAACGAGAACGGCCCAGCGCCATTCAACATCACCTTCGCGGTCGGGCGCCCATAGGTGTCTATCCACGCTTCGAGGTACGCAGCGATGTCCACGGGCTTGGCGAGGCGTGAACCGGTTGATTGAGCAGCAGCTACGCCTGCCAGCCCCAGGCCCGGCAGAGCGCCCAGCACCACACGGCGCGTGAACTCGATTGTCACGGGCGTCCTCCCGCCCGCCGCCTTGGTGGCGGCTTGTAATTCCCACAGCACGATCCTGCCGCGCCTTGACGGCAAGAACCCGGCCTAGCCGAACGCCGCCGAATTCCGGGCAGCCAGATCCGCAAGAAGCTGGGCATCGAACGCCTTTAGCCCGTAGTCGATCGAGAACGAGCGCAGCCGCGACAGCAGGTTCATGCCCACAATCATCGCCGGCTCATCTTTGAGCCCCCACAGATCGAAGATCGGCGCATCAACGGCAACGGCGGTCGCGTCCTTCACCGAGAACGCCCGCAGCTCTACGCGTGGCAATGCAATGAACTGCCCCGTCAGCACGTGGCCGGTCACGCCGAACACCTTCATGTCCTCGACCCTCTGCAGCCTCGGATGGGCGCGCAGCAGCGCATCGCTCAGCGCCTTGTTGGCAACGCAGTTCTGCGCCCCCGTATCCAGCATCAGCTTTGCGCCGACAGACCCGACCTTGCCTTCGATCTCGGCGAGCAACCCCCTGCGCACATTCATGTTCGACATCATCGTGCCGCGCGTGCTTCGCACGGGCCTGCGCGTCGACTCGATGCGAACCGACTTGGCCTGGATGTCGCACACGACGCGCTTTCCGGCAAAGATATCCGCGCCAAGAATTCCGTCGATGCTGGCGAGGTTCTCGTCGGGCAACACAGCCACGCGCACATCGCGTTTCTGCACCGCGCCCGCTTCGATAAGCTCCATCTGCGCAACCTGCGTCTCGGCCATCCCGGTCGTGCCCGCGACAGTCGCCGTGCCAGTAATGGGCACGCCAAGCGTCTCGACATGCCGTTGAGCCAGCACTGTCGTCGTCGAGCCAGTGTCGACCATGAACGAGAACGGCCCCTTGCCATTCAGCATCACACGCGCCGCGGGACGGCCATATGCATCGACCCAGGCATCCAGCGTTGCGTTGATATCCATCGCCACCGGCCCCGCAATGTGGGAGCCAGCTGTCTGGGCGGAAGCTGCGCCAGCCAGCGTGAACGCCGGCAAAGCGCCCAGCATCATGCGGCGCGTAAACTCGGTAGTCATGGGCGTCCTCCCGCCCGCCGCCTTTTTGGCGACCTTGTTATGTGTGTAGTTTGATCCTGGTCGGCCCCCGCGGCAAGTGCCGGGCTGTTAGCCAAACATCACAGAATTGCGTGCGATAAGATCGACGAACAGCTCGGCGTCGAACGCCCTGGCGCCGTAATCGATCGAAAACGAGCGCAGCTGCGATAGCATGTTCATGCCAACGATCATCGCGGGCTCGTCATTGAGACCCCAGAAATCGAAGATCGGCGCATCAAGGGCCACTGTGGTTGCATCCGTCACCGAAAACGCCCGCAGCTCCACCTTCGGCAGCACGATGACCTGCCCGGTCATGACATGGCCCGTCACGCCAAAGACGCGCGCATTGTCCAGCCGCACAAGCTTCGGATGCGCCTTCAGCAAGGCCTGACTCAGCTTCGCATTGGCGATGCAGTTCTGCGCGCCCGTATCCAGCATCAGCTTCGCGTTGACGTTACCGATCTTCCCATCGATCTCCGCAAGCAACCCGTTGCGCACGCGTATCTGCGAGCGCGGAGCAACGCGTATCGGATGGCGCGATCCTTCGACCTTCACGGTCTTGCCGGGAATGTCGAACTCCAGCCGCTTCCCGATGAAGGCGTCGGCGCCAAGAATGCCATCCATGTTCGCGACGCCCGCGTTCGGCAGAACGCACACCCGCATGCCCTTGTTCTTCATGGCCCCGGTTTCGACCAGATCGACAAGTGCGAGCGGCGTCTCCGCCATTCCCGTCGTGCCCGCCACCGTGGCCTTGCCCACGATCGGCGCACCGATCGCCGCCAGATGGCGCTCGGCAATGACCGTTACCGTCGAACCCGTATCGACCATGAACTCGAAAGGACCGCGCCCATTCAGCATCACCTTCGCCGTCGGCCGCCCATAAAGGTCGAGCCACGCATCCAGTGTCGCTATCGGTGCAGCGCCCTCGGCGGGTATCGCGGCCTGATGTGCTGGCGTCTGCGCCACCGCAGCGCCGGCAAATCCGAGCGCTGGTAACGCGCCAAGCATTGTTCTGCGGGTGAAGTGGATCGTCACGAGCGTCCTCCTTCCCGCCCTCTGCGTGGCGGCTTTGTCAGTGGAGACAGCATGATCCCACCCACGCCCCGCTGCAAGCCTGATATGTCAGGCAGGCGGGCCAGAAGCCGGACTACACGCCCGGCACGACCGCAATCAGCAGCAACACGATGCCCGCAAGCGACGCGGCCCAAACCAAAGTGCGCACCACTGGCCAGCCGATCGCATAGAGCGGAAGGAACGCGGCCCGGCCCCAGAAATACAGGAGCGCGCCAAGTGGCGCGAGCCCGCTGCCATGCCCAGCCATCGTTTCAAGCAGCACCGCAGCAGCGAACAACGGGAACGTCTCGATGAAGTTCTTCCATGCCCGGTCCAGCCGGCCGCCAAGGGCATTGAGGGGCGGCGTCGGAACATCGCGCGGCCCAAGCGCCCAGCTCATACCCCGCTGCCCGACAGACGGAAGAACCGCCGCCAGCAGATACACGACACCGAGCACCATGCTCGCCCAGAGCATTGTCAGTTGGGTGGAGCCAAGATCGAGCATCGCATCCCCTCCGGATTTGCTTCCCGGAAAGCGTAACGGCGCGGCCCCGCTTGCCAACAGGCAAGCCAGGCAGCGCCGCTGCGTCAGGATCGAATTCTTTTAAGGCTCAGCGCCCGATCGGATCAGGCGCCAGCTGCTACTTCACCGGCGAGATCGATTTGATCGCCAGCGGCGGCAGACCGGATTTCTCCGAAATGGCCTTGTCCTGCGCCTCGATCGCCTCGCGGATAGCGGCATCCTTATCGTATGCGTTCAGCACATCGGCCGACACCTTGCGGTTCGAACGCTGGCTGCCGTCTTCGTACGTCACGTTGAAAAACGCGAATTCGACGCGAGCCGTCGGCTTCTTGGCCATGGGGAGCTCCGTTGGCTGGTCGGGAGGAGGCGCGGATCAGGCCGCAAACGAAATCTGGGCCATAACCGCGAAATCGCAAGGATATGCGACAACGCGCGCTGCTTATCAGGCGTTTAGCGGAAAGCCTAGGCCGCAACCACGGCAGTGGCCGCCAGCGCGCAGGTCTCGACCATTTCGGCCATCGCCGCCGCACGCGCGCCAACACCACCGGTGATAACCGGGGCCGCACGGCCCTGGACCGCCGCAAGGAAGGCCTCGTCAGCGGCCTTGAGCGGGTCCGGCAGGATTTCCGACACATCGGCGCGGATATCGAACTTGGTCGTGTTCAGCACCTTGCGGGTGATGAAATCGATCTCGACGATGCCCGATGCGTATTCGATCTTCATCCAGCGCTCGCGCTTTTCGGCGCAACGCGACGCCGTCAGCTTGGCGTGGCCATGATTGGCGAAGTGCAGCTCGGCCGCAGCGTGATCCAGCAGGCGCGTGTGGGCCGAGTAGCCCTCGCCATCCGTGCCCTTCACGTCGCCGCCGAACAGTTCGGCTGCGAGGTCGAGATCGTGGATCATCAGGTCGAACACGACGCTGACGTCTTCGCAGCGGCCATCCGGCGAAGCCGGGCCCATGCGGACAGCTTCAACGCGCTTGGGACGCTCACCCGTGGCGAACAGACCCATCGCTTCGAACACCAGACGCTCCTGGTGGCCAACCGAAAGAACGAGATCACGCTCAAGCGCCATCTTCGCCAGCTGACGAGCTTCAACGCCAGTCAGCGCGAGGGGCTTTTCAACGAGCGCATGCTTGCCGGCTTCGAGCGCCTTGCGCGTCAGCATTGCGTGGCTGGAGGCAGGCGTCGCGATCACGAGCGCATCGCACACAGCGGCGATCGCTTCGAACGAGGAGAACACCTCACCCTTGCCAACCTTGGCGACAACCTTGCCGGCGGCCTCTTGATTGAGGTCGAACACGCCGACGAATTCCGAATGGAAGCTGGAGGCAAATTTCTGGGCGTGGTAACCGCCGAACACGCCAGCGCCGATGACGCCGACCCGGACGCGGCCCTGATGGCTGCCGACGACAGTGGCCGTTCTGGCCGAGGCTTCTGTACGCTTCACTGATACACCCTCCGACACACCTTGCGGCGTGAGCTGAGCAGATACGCGAATAACGCAGCTGCACAATTGGCGGGGCCATCAAGCTTAGTTACCATATCTTTCAACGCGTATGTAATTGAAAATATTGAATATTACCGGCAACAAGCCCCGCTTTGTTACTGCGACAAAAGCGGCGACCGTGATGGGATCTGTAACAACCCGTGAGCAGCAGCGGCAAACCAGATCGGCGAGTCCAGAACCGTGGAATCAATCCCGAGGTAATCGCAAAACGTCAGGCTGGATTTCTTTAAGCGTTATCGGCTACGTGCTGCCATCGTCATGCGGGCGGGAGACGAACTCCTGCGCTCTATAGAGCGGGGGTCGACAATGCTGCTTCTGATCTCCAACCGCCGTCTCGATGACGTCAAATCCGGCAGCGGCGCGTACCTGGTCACCTTCATCAAATCTGCGATCCTGGCCGGGTATGATGTGCGACTGGTCATGTCCCCCTCGACAGCCTTCGGCAGCCGCCCCTGGGCCACGCTCGACAAGCCCATCCTCGATCGTGTCACCCCGGAATGGCCCAGCTCCGTCCGGTTGGGCTCCACCTTCGTCTCCACCAAGCCGCTTGTCTGGTTCCGGTTCGCCCAGCGCCTCGCCCTGGAAACCGCCCGCCGCCTCAAACTGACCAAGGCCAAACCCGTCAGCCTGCTCTCGCGCATCCCATCCGCCAGCGAGCAGGCCCAGCTTGCCGCTGTCGTTCGCCGCCACGCCCCGTCCTGCGTTGTGGTTGAGTACTCGTCCTTCGCCCCCGCCTTTGCCCATATGAGCCAGGTCCCCGGCCGCGGCGTGCTCATGCACGACCTCTTCTCCAGCCGCGCCGACAGTTTCCGCGCCGCCGGCAAGAAGCCCGACCATGGCGACATCACGCTCGCGCAGGAAGCCCAGCGCCTCGCCTCCGCCAACCTGATCCTGCACGCCTCAATGAACGAGCTGCAGCGGCTGTCCCCACTTGCCCCCAACGCGCGCCATGTCTGGATGCGCCCGACCACCACTGCACGCCGCGACGCCCAGCAGTCACGCCCGCCCGCCGCGCTCTTCATGGGCGCCGGTCACGAAGGCAACCGCGAGGGCCTCAACCACCTGCTCGCAGACATCTGGCCCCTCGTCCGCGCCCGCCTGCCCGACGCGAAGCTCATCGTCGCCGGCACGATCGGCGATGGCCTAGCGTCAGAGAACGGTGTCGAAGCCGTCGGCCGCGTCGACGACCTCGCCAGCCTGGCCGGGCCAGACCGCATCGGCCTTGCTCCCATCCGCGTCTCCAGCGGCGTCGCCATCAAGGTGGCCGACTATATGGGCCTCGGCATGCCCGTTATCGGCTATCCCGGGGGCCTTGACGGTTTTGGCTCGGAGCTGGACAGCGCCTCGATCCGCGTTCATTCGACCGAAGCCTTCGCGGACGCCCTTGTCGAACTCCTCACTTCGGAGGAAAAGCGTCGCGCCCGCAGCGAAGCTGGCCTGAAACTGGCGGAAACCACTTTGTCAGATTCAGGAATTGTCGAAGCCTTGGCGGTTTTCCGGTCGCCTTCAAAGGTGGCCACCTCGTGAAATCCTGCTAGCATAGCCTATATTAGCCGCAGGCTGACGCTTCGGCTGCCTTATTCCCACTAACGTGTTTCCCGCCGCGCTCGTCGCGGTCGTATGCCAGAAAGAGACTGAGACATGGCCCGCCTGTTCGAAAGCTACGTGATGGTGGATTGGAGCGCCGCCTCCAAACCCGCCACCGGCGCCGACTCCATCTGGATCGGCGCGCTCACGCCGGATTCACGTCTGAAGCTGTCGTTCAAGGCCAGCAACCCGCCCACGCGCGCCAAAGCCATCGAGGAGCTGAGCGATCTGCTCGCCCGTTGCCTCAAGCGTGGCGACCGCGTGCTCGTGGGCGTCGATTTCCCGCTCGGCTTTCCGGCCGGCACGTCCAGCGCGCTGAAGCTAAAGGGCGAGCCTGGCAAAGCGCTGCG
>CALMWO010000508.1 GCA_937873805.1 uncultured Hyphomonadaceae bacterium | reverse complement strand
GTTCTGGAACGAACCCGCCATGCCGCTGGTGTTCGTCTGGACCTACACCAGCGCCGTGCTCGTCTTCCTCCGCATGCGCGAAGCCAAACGCGGCGCAACTTCGGACGATGGACCGGCCGAAGAGCGCCGCATCATTCGTTACACCCTGTTCAGCGGCGCGCTCTGGGGCGCAATCATCACCGCCCTTATGATGTCTGCCAGCCCCCAACACACGCTGCTTCTTGGCGTCCTGACCGCCGCAGTCCTGTGCGTCGGCGCCCTGCTCAACTCGAGCTTCCCGCTCGCCTCGCTGGGCTATTCCCTGCTCGTTGGCGGCGGCGCCTGCCTTGGCCTGGCTTTTGGTGGTCACGCCTGGTCTGCCAGCGCCATGTTGCTCCTCGCCGGCAGCGTGATGGCGCTCCAACGCTTTGCGGCCAACAGCGACGCGAATTTTGTTCGCCGCCATCTCAGCGCCGCGGCATTGACCGAGGCCAAGGAAACAATGAGCGTGCTGCTCAACGATTTCGAGGCGCACTCGGCGGATTGGCTCTGGCGCGTCGATGCCCATGGCCGCCTCGGCCCTGCCTCGCAACGCTTTATCGACGCAACCAACCTGCCTGCCGATCTGCTCGAAGGCGGCAGCCTGCTGGCCCTGTTCGCGCCGGAAGCGGCCCAGCAGCTCGACATGATACTGAAGCAGAAAAAGTCGTTCCGTGACGAAGTTCTCCGCGTACAGATCGGCGGGCATGAGGGCTGGTGGTCTATCTCCGGCCAGCCGACCAGCGATGGCGGATGGCGCGGCGTATGCTCTGACATCACCCGCTCGCGCGATACCGAAGCCCGCATCGCCTACGTCACCGAGTATGACAGCCTGACCGATCTCGCCAACCGCGCCATGCTGGTGCGGCAGCTGGAGATTGCCCAGGAAGCCGCGGAAGTGCGTGGCGAAAATTTCGCACTATTCGTCATCGACCTCGACAACTTCAAGGCGCTCAACGATACGCAGGGCCACCCTGCGGGCGACGCTTTCCTCAAGATCGTGGCGCAGCGTCTGCGCGATTGCGTTGGTCAGACTGCCTTCCTCGCACGCCTTGGCGGCGATGAGTTCGCCGTCCTGCAGCGCGATATGCTCGTCGACGAAGCTGGCGAACTTGCGGAACTCATCGTCGACGCGCTGCTCGCGCCGGTTGCGATCAACGGCAAGGAAATTCTAGCCGGCGGCAGCGTCGGCGTCGCCATGGCGCCTGAACACGGCACCGATCCGGCGGTCCTGATGAAAAATGCCGAGCTCGCGCTTTACCGCGCCAAGGCTCAAGGTCGCGGCTGCGCACGCTTCTTCGAAACCGGAATGGAGGAAGTCGCCCGTGTGCGCGCCGACCTCGAAACCGATCTTCGCAATGCGTTGGCCGAAGAGTCGATGGACGTTTACTTCCAGCCGCTGGTCAACACGCGCACGCGCAAGGTTTCCGGCTATGAAACCCTGCTGCGCTGGAACCGCCCTGGACATGGGCTCGTTTCACCAGTCGCCTTCATCTCCTGTGCTGAGGAAACCGGCATCATCGTGCCGCTTGGCGACTGGGTGATCCGCAAGGCCATCGAGGAAGCGGCGCAATGGCGTGAAGACGTGACGGTTGCGATCAACCTCTCGCCCGCGCAGATGAAAAACCCTTCCCTCGTCGCAACTGTCGTAGGTGCTCTTGCAGCCTCGCAGCTCGACCCCAGCCGTCTCGAGATCGAGATCGTGGAAAGCGTCCTGATGGACGAGACGGAGCACAATATCCGCACGCTCCACGCCTTGCGCGAGCTCGGCGTGAAGATCTCGCTGGACGATTTCGGAACCGGCTATTCCTCGCTCAGCTATCTGCG
>CALMWO010000507.1 GCA_937873805.1 uncultured Hyphomonadaceae bacterium | reverse complement strand
CGCCAATGGCGGGGCCGCTTTTCGTTTTTTGGGCGCTGACAGCCGGTCCAGCTGTCCGCAGCCTGTCAGGCGGCGTCGATGTGCAGGGCGTGCAGACCTGAAGCGAATTCGGCCTTGAGGGCGTCGTTGACGGCCCGGTGCTTCGCCAGCCGGGAGAGCCCGCCGAAGGCCGCAGCGCGGATTTTGACTGCATAATGCGTCTCGCCGCCCGGTGCTGCGCCAGCATGACCGTGGTGCAGATGCGACTCGTCGACTATATCGAGCTGATCCGGTGAAAAAGCAGCGACAAGAGCGGTCCGAATGCGCTCTGTGCGCGTTGTCAATTCTTGCGGCATTAACGAACGCATCCCACTATCAAAGCCATGTCGGCAGCTGAAGACTACATGCCCGAATACCGCGTCAAGTTCATCGACGTCCGCGTCAACCCTCCGGGTGGCAAGCGGAAGTCGGGAGCGTATGTCCAGCGTTGCGAACGCAAAGGTTGTGACGAACTCGGGATTTGCAAGGCGCCGAAGCCATTTGCCGCCCGCACGGTTCAGGTGCCCGGCCAGAAGGTCGTGGCCGAGGACAATCACTTTTTCTGCCAGCGCCACGCTGCTGAATACAACGAAACCTATGATTTCTTCGACGGCATGACCGAGGACGAGATCACCGCCTTCCAGGCCTCGGCGAGCCACGGCCACAAGCCCACCTGGCGCTTTGGCGGCGGCGCGGTTGGCGCAGCCGGCCGGGCGCAGCGGATGAACAATCCGAAGGGCTGGAAGGGCGCGAAGGACTGGCTCTACAACGGCCACACCGGCGGCACCGGCCAGGGCCCGGTGCGGGATCGCACCCGTCTGCAAACCCGCGCACTCGACGAGATGGGCCTGCCGCACAGCGCAGACGGCGCGACCATCCGCGAACGCTATGGCGTGCTGGTGAAGCAGTATCACCCGGATTCCAACGGCGGCGACCGCTCGATGGAACACCGCCTGCACGTGGTGATCCGGGCATTCAAGGCGCTGAAATCGTCAGGCCTCGCCTAGGTCATCGGCTTCGGTTCCCACAATTCCAGCTTGTTGCCTTCTGGGTCCATGATGTGGGCGAACTTGCCGTTGGCCTCTTCGGGGAAGGTCTTCACGGGCGTCACGCCATGCTTGGCGCAGTTGGCTAGGACGCCGTCGAGGTCGTCCACGGCGAGGTTGATCATGAAATCCTTGGTCGAGGGCTGGAAATAGTCGGTCTCCTGTTTGAAGGGCGAAAAGACCGTCGCCGCGCCGGGATGAGCAGCCATCGCGTCGGGCAGCAGAAGGATGCCGCCCCAGTCCTGAAGCGGCATGCCCAGCACATCGGCGTACCATTTCGTGAGGGCTGCGGTGTCCTTCGATTTGAAGAATACCCCGCCGACTCCGATGACTTTGGCCATTTCCGATTTCTCCTGAATGCCGGGACTGCCCATCAAGACGCCCCGGCGGCCGCTGCGCAATCGCCTGAAAGCGTGATTTGCTGGCGAACCGGCACATTTCGCGTTGCGTGGCGTGGACATGTTGCGTTGCAATGTGTCGTCTGGCTCGCCTATATGCGGGGGCAGGACAGTAGAGAACTCCTCCCATGGCCGTGACTGACGCTTCTGACGCCCTGATCTCGCTCGCGCCCACGAAGGAGCTCGACGCGAAGAAAACATTCGGCATCGACCTCGACTGGAAGGTTCCCGCCTTCGCCGAGAAGTCGAGCTATGTGCCGGATACGGACCCGGCCTACCGCTTCGATCCGCAGACCACGCGGGCTATCCTTGCAGGGTTCAAATACAATCGCCGCGTGATGATCCAGGGCTATCACGGCACGGGCAAGTCCACGCACATCGAACAGGTTGCAGCGCGCCTCAACTGGCCGCTGATCCGCATCAACCTCGACAGCCACGTCTCGCGCATCGATCTCGTCGGCAAGGACGCGATCGTGCTGAAGGACGGCAAGCAGATCACCGAATTCCGGGAAGGCATTCTGCCGTGGGCGCTGCAGCGGCCTATTGCTCTCGTCTTCGACGAGTATGATGCGGGCAGGCCGGACGTGATGTTCGTCATCCAGCGCATTCTGGAAGCCTCGGGCCAGCTGACGCTGCTTGACCAGAACCGCGTGATGAAACCGCACCCGAACTTCCGCCTGTTCTCGACCACGAACACGGTGGGTCTCGGCGACACGACCGGCCTCTATCACGGCACGCAACAGCTCAACCAGGGTCAGCTCGACCGCTGGTCGATCGTCACGACGCTCAACTATCTCGAGCACGATGCAGAGGTGGAGATCGTTGCCGCCAAGGTGCCCGATCTCGACAAGTCCACCGTCTCGAAAATGGTGCGCGTCGCCGACATGACACGCAATGCCTTCATCGCCGGCGACATCTCGACCGTGATGAGCCCGCGTACCGTCATCACCTGGGGCGAGAACACGCTGATCTTCGGCGATGTCGGTCTCGCTTTCCGCATGACCTTCGTGAACAAGTGCGACGAGCTTGAGCGACCCGCGGTCGCGGAATTCTACCAGCGCGCATTCGCGAAAGAGCTGCCCGAAAGCGCGGCGATGGTGAAGGTGGCGTGATCCACCCGGCGGCAGCTGTGTGGTTGATCGCTGAAATGTTCTGCGTGCGGTTGCTTCCGGCCGCCTGACTCGGAAAGTTGTCCGCATGGATTTCGTCATTTCGCGTGCAACCGCCGCTGATGCGGCTGACCTCGGCATCATCGGACCTGCTGCCTACGCGGCGGCCTATCACGACGACTGGGATGATGCGGTCGGCTTCTTCCACCAGGTGCAATCATTCGGGCCGGAAGCCATGGCCGTCACGCTGGCGCGTGCCGATGCGCGCGTGTGGATCGCGCGGCAGGACAGCGCCGGTGTGGGCTTCCTGACAATGTTCGTTGGCTCGCTCGAGCCGATCAATCAGCGCCCCAACGGCGCGGAAATCCCACGCATCTATCTACTGCCGGGCGCGCGCCGTGGCGGCATAGGCAAGAAGCTGCTGGAAGCCGCCGAGGCGCAGGCCAGGTCGGAAGGCTGCGACTATGTCTGGCTCGACGTGATGGAACACGCAGAGTGGGCGAGGGCGGCCTACGAACGCTGGGGCTTTGCCGATATCGGCGGCAAGACATTTTCGGGCGGTCTTCGCCCTGGCCGCAGCCGCGCCATGCGGGTGATGGTCAAGGAGCTGAAGTGAGACGCCTGCTGCTGGCGGCCGCGTTGGCGGCAAGTGGGTGCGCGACGGCGCCACAAACGATAGTGGCGGGCGATCCGGCGTGCGTGCTTGAGGCCGGCGACAAGGGGTGGCTCACGCGAGCGCCCGAGGTATGGCCGCTGGTCTCACACAATATCTACAAGCTGGCGCCGCCTGACCCGCATGTCACCTACGTGCTGTTCGACGCGAAATGCTCCTTCACCAGCAAGGATGCGCGCAACTGGTCGGCCACAGCACATGACGGGCAGGTCGCACTGCCCGACGGCCAGAAGATGCCGGCGCAGGTGACCTCTTTCGCAGCACCCGCGCCGGATGGCTCCGCCATGATGGTGATGGGCCTGCCGACGATCTGGCGGGCAGGTAATGTCAGCAGCGAGATGGGGCTTGAGCCGCTGATGTACGCGGTGTTGGCGCACGAGATGACCCACACGCGGCAGTTCCCCGATTATGGTCCGCGCATCGACGCTCTGGCGGCTGCTACGGGCATCGGTGAAGACATGACCGATGACATTATCCAGGATAAACTCGCATCGAACGCCGAATTTGCCGCCTCGGTGGAACGCGAGCGCGACCTGCTGTTCGCCGCGGCGGCGGAGACTGACGACGCCAGGGCGAAGGCCCTGGCTGCGGAGGCGCAGACACTGATTCCCGCGCGGCGAAGCAAATGGCTTGTCGGCGAGAATGCGCCGCTGGCCGAACTG
>CALMWO010000506.1 GCA_937873805.1 uncultured Hyphomonadaceae bacterium | reverse complement strand
ACATCGTCGCCACGCAAAGCCTGTCCGACATCGACGGCAGCCACATTGCGCCTGCGATCATCGAGAGCTGCCCGACGCGGCTGCTTTTGCCGAACGAACGCGCCATCGAGCCGCAGCTCACCGCCATCTATCGGCGCTTCGGCCTCAATGACCGCCAGATAGAGTTGATAGCCCGCGCTACGCCGAAGCGGGACTACTACTGCCAGTCGCGGCGCGGCAATCGCCTGTTCGAGCTGGGCCTGTCCGAAATCGGCCTCGCGCTCTGCGCCGCATCCGCCAAATCCGATCAGACACTCATTGCGCAGATCGTCGCCGAACACGGCCGCGACGGCTTTCTCGCGGCCTGGCTCACGACCCGCGATGTCGGCTGGGCCGTCGATCTTCTTCCGAACTTCCCGACGCTGATCCCCCAAACCGAAAAGGAGTCCCAACCATGACCATTCGTCTTTTCCGCTCGCGCGCCATCGTCATGGCCGCAACGGTCCTCGCCGCGCCGCTCGCGATTTCGCCCATGCTGGCGACGCCGGCACATGCGCAATTCGGAAGGATCGTCTTCGACCCGTCGAACTATGCGCAAAACATCCTCACGGCCGCGCGCACGCTGGAGCAGATCAATCATCAGATCACCTCGCTCCAGAACGAGGCGACCATGTTGATGAACCAGGCGCGCAATCTGGCGAGCCTGCCGTTCTCGTCGCTCCAGCAGCTTCAACAGAACGTCCAGCGCACGCAGCAGCTTTTGAGCCAGGCGCAGAACATCGCCTTCGACGTGCAGCGCATCGACCAGGCGTTCCAGCAGCAATACGGCAACGTGTCGATGTCGGCGACGGATCAGCAGCTCGTCGCCAACGCTCGCACGCGCTGGCAGAACACCGTAGGCGGCTTGCAGGACGCCATGCGCGTTCAGGCCGGCGTCGTCGGCAACATCGACAGCAACCGCACGCAGATGTCGGAGCTGGTCGGCCAGAGCCAGAACGCGACCGGCGCGCTCCAGGCGACGCAAGCCGGCAACCAGCTTCTAGCCCTCCAGTCGCAGCAGCTTTCCGACCTTGTTGCGTTGCTCGCAGCCAACGGCCGGGCGGGCGCGCTGACCGAGGCCGAACGCGCAGCGGCGGCCGAACAGGGGCGCGAGCAGCGCCGTCGCTTCCTCACGCCCGGCAACGGCTACCAGCCCGGCAACGCGCAAATGTTCAACAACGGCAATTGAGGGCGCGGCCATGGACGGCAAGATGCTGGCCCGGCTGGGCGCAATCGTATTCGTGGCCATCGCCATCACGGCGACAGCCATCGAAATGACCCGCAAGGAAGACGCGCCGGCATCACCGCCGCGTCTTCTCCAGCCCGAACGCGACCCGCTGCGCGAAGGGCAGCGCCGGTGCCAGCAGCTTGGCCAGCAGGCCGCCGACGACGCGGAATGCCTGCGTGTATGGGCCGAAACCCGTGACCGCTTTCTCGGCCGGACGCGCGCGCCGGCCGCACCGGAAGGGCGGTGACGCATGGGCGGCGCAGGCGTCATCGACAATTTTCTCGGCACGTTCACGCAATACATCGACTCCGGCTTCGGCCTGTTGGGTGGCGAGGTGGCGTTCATCGCCACCACGCTCATCGTCATCGACGTGACGCTCGCAGCGCTGTTCTGGAGCTGGAGCGCAGACGACGACATCATTGCGCGGCTGGTGAAGAAGACGCTGTTCGTCGGCGTCTTCGCCTATCTCATCGGCAACTGGAACAACCTCGCGAAGATCGTCTTCGACAGTTTCGCCGGCCTGGGCCTGAAAGCATCCGGCACGGGTTTCACCGCGCAGGATTTGATGCGGCCCGGCAAGGTGGCGCAAACCGGCCTCGACGCAGCGCGTCCGCTGCTCGACTCCATTTCCAACCTTATGGGCTGGGTCGCCTTCTTCGAGAACTTCATTCAGATCGCGTGCCTGCTGTTCGCCTGGGCGCTCGTCATCCTCGCCTTCTTCATCCTCGCCATCCAGCTTTTCGTGACGCTGATCGAGTTCAAGTTGAGCACGTTGGCGGGCTTCGTGCTGATCCCGTTCGGCCTGTTCGGCAAGACCGCCTTCATGGCCGAGCGCGTGCTTGGCAACGTGATTTCCAGCGGCATCAAAGTGCTGGTGCTCGCCGTCATCGTCGGCATCGGCTCGACGCTGTTTTCGCAATTCACGCAAGGCTTCGGCGGCCAGACTCCTAGCATCGACGACGCCATGGCCATCGTGCTCGCGGCGCTTTCGCTCGTCGGGCTGCGCATCTTCGGACCCGGCATCGCTTCCGGCCTTGTCAGCGGCGGCCCGCAGCT
>CALMWO010000505.1 GCA_937873805.1 uncultured Hyphomonadaceae bacterium | reverse complement strand
GCGTTTCGGCTGTCCTGGATGTTCGCGTGGTTGACGAGAGCGGCAAGGAACTGCCCACCGGCCGGCGCGGCGAACTCCAGATTCGCGGCGCCTCGATCATGCGTGGTTACTACAAGCGGCCCGACGCGAACGCAGCTGAGTTCGTCAACAATGAATGGTTCCGCACCGGCGATGTCGCCTACATCGATGACGAGGGCTTCGTGTTCATCGTCGACCGCATCAAGGATCTGGTGATCCGCGGGGGTGAGAATATCGGTTGTGGGTCGGTCGAATACGCACTGCAGGAACACCCTGCCGTAGTCGAGGCCTGCGTTTATGGCGTGCCAGATGAGCGGTTGGGTGAAGAAGTCGCCACGACGATCTACGCCAACGCGCCCGTGACCGAAGCCGAACTCCGCGACTTCCTGTCGACGCGCCTGGGCAAGTTCCAGATCCCCCGCTACTTCCACTTCGAGCGCGAGCCGCTGCCGCGCGGCGCCACGGGGAAGATCCTAAAGAAGGACCTTCGCTCGGAAGCGGCGAAACGGCTGGCGGCCCGCGTCTGATCGAAATCTGGCCTAATGCTCGCGCAGCAGGACTGCGCCAGCATCGCCATCGCTCTTGATGGCGATGATTGAGGCGAGAACGGCGAGGAGGGCTTTCATGGGGAGGCTCCGTGCGGCTGCAATGCCGCTTCTGATGCCTTCCAGATGGCCTCTCACCGCCCGGTCGCAACGCCTGTCATGCCTATGTTTTCCGAACCATCGGTTCAGCAGGGCTCACCTGTCGCGCGCCTGTCACGCATAGCTCACCACTTCGAATTCCACCCCGCCCTTGTCGCGAAAATAGAACCGGCGGCCCGGCTCGTAGTCGGCGTGCGCGTAAGGATGATAGCCGGCCGCGCGGACTTTTATCTCTGTCGCGTCCAGATCCCTCACGCACACGCCGACATGGTTGGGCTGCCCTTCCCCCGGAGCCTGTTTCAGGTCTTCCGGAGGCGTGTAGAGCGCCACATACGAACCATCGGAGCCAACATGGATGGTGCGGCCACCCAGCTTGGCCGGCCCCTGCCAGCGGATATGCCAGCCAAACGCCTCGCACATCAGCTGCGCCGTCTCTTCCGCGGAAGCCGTCGTGACGTTGACGTGTTCCAGCGCTGCTTCTGCTGTCCTTCTGCTCATTCTCAGACCCTCGTGTGTCACCCGGTTGGCCGGGTTGCTTTCTTGATGGGTCTGAGTCGTAATTCCTCAACCTAACTTGAGGTCAAGGGATATTTTCGAAATGCCAGAAGCGATCTCGCCCGGGATGCCCCTCACAATCGGAGACCTCGCCGAACGCACCGGCCTCGCCGTCTCCGCGATCCGCTTCTACGAAACGAAAGGCCTCGTCACGCCCGCCCGCAACAGTGGCGGCCAGCGCCGCTATCTGCGTTCGGACATCCGCCGCCTGTCCTTCGTACTGATCGCCCAGCAGCTGGGCTTCGCGATCGAGGATATCCGCGCCGCCCTTGCCACACTCCCCGCGGGTCGCACGCCCACTCAGAAAGACTGGGAGCGCATCAGCCGCAACTTCCGCAGCCTGCTCGATGAGCGCATCGCGCGCATGACCCGCCTGCGTGACTATCTCGACGGCTGCATCGGCTGCGGATGCCTCAGCCTCAAGAAATGCGCGCTGGTGAACCCGGCGGATGGCCTCAAGCGCTATGGCGCGGGACCGAGATCGGTGTTGGGCGACAAGCTCGCGCGCTAGCCGCGCCGTGTTATCCACCTAGTTAGGCAAGTAGCCACCCGCAGGAGCCTCGCATGTCCGGTACGCCGATCGTCTTCATTCCGGGCCTGATGTGTACGGGTCGTATCTACCAGCATCAGATCGAACATCTTGGACAGGCTCATCCGATCCTGCTCGCCAATCATTGGTCAGCACTCACCATGAAGGAAGTCGCCGCCCAGATCCTGAGTGCAGCGCCTGAGCGTTTCGCGCTCGTCGGAACATCCATGGGCGGCTACGCCGCCCTCGAAATCATTCGCCAGGCGCCCGAGCGCGTCAGCAGCCTCATCCTCATGAGCACGAGCGCCAAAGCCGACACACCCGAACGCTCCAAAGGACGACGCGAACAAGTCGCCGCCGCGAAAAAACCCAACAGCATGCGCGAAACCATAAAAGGCCTGTGGCCCAAGATCGTCCATCCGGCCCGCCACGAAGATCACCCTCTGCTGAACGTCTTCTTCGACATGGCAGAACACCTCGGCGTCAGCGCATTTGAACGTCAGATCGAAGCTATCATCTCGCGCGAGGACTCACGCCCGCTGCTCGCGACAATCAA
>CALMWO010000504.1 GCA_937873805.1 uncultured Hyphomonadaceae bacterium | reverse complement strand
GTCTGCGCAGAACGTGCATTCGAACGAGCAGATGCGCGCGTCGACGCCCGAAGGGTCGAGGTCCTTGTCGCAACATTCGCAGTTCGGGCGCATCTCAAGCATGTGGCTAGCCTATCCGCTCTCCGCACCGCGACAATCGGCTCGCCGGACAAAGAGGCCACCAAAACAGACGCGCTCTTACGTGTGCTCAGCCCTGTCCGACCGAACGGATGATCGCGAAGCCGCGCTCGTTTGTGGTGCGCATCCGTAGCGTTGTTTCGGCCATGTCGTCCCGGCGAAACAGTGAGGCGCGCGCGTGTCCTTTTACAGGCTCCGGTCCGCGCTCCTTGGTGCGAGGCCGACTGGGCTCGAGCCGGTAGGCCGTTGTCGCGTCGGCCCACAATGCGTCGAACTCCTGACTCATCGTGCGGTGATAACTATCGCCAGCGTTCGCGAAGATGGTCGGGCTCTCTGCCGTGGTGCGACTGTTCAGGTAGGGCGTCGCCAGGATCGCCTGATCGGTGATCAACGCGCTCGTCAGCGGCAGCGATGTCTGGGCGCGGCGAACCGTCAGGGTCAGTTGCCCGCCAATCGCGTCGGCGAGTCGCTTCCACGCGCCGGTCGCCGCATTGATCTGGCTCTTCACGGCGTCCAGATGTTCTGCATTGCGCGCCCCGACGAGCGAGCCAAGAGCGGGGTTGGTCGGCGCGCATTGCAGGACGCGGATTTCCACGCCACGTCCGGCGCATGCGCGCACCAGGTCCAGGGTCTGCGCGTGCGAGGCCAGTCCGAGATTGGCGACGCCCATGATGTCGATGCGTGTCGTCGCCTCGCGCATCATGTCGAGCCGCCGGTCGTAGCCAAGTTCCGGTGAACGTTCGAACAGCTTGACGCTGGGCTCCTTGCCGCCATTGAGCGCGGCCGCGCCTGCCCGAAATCCCTGACGGACAGAGTGTCCGCGTTCGTCGATCTCGCGGATGACGGTCTGCAACCGTTCGACGTTGAAAGCGCTGACGACGCTCTCCGTATCCAGTCGATAGGTCACGATCTCCGCATTGCGCGGGTCGAAGCCAAGGTCCTGACCTTCCTCGATCAGGATGATCAGCGGCCGCGCCGCCGCCTGGGCGAGTGCTGTTTCGTAAAACACCCGCGCATTGCCGAAAGAGGGAACTGCAATGATCAGGTCATCATCGAGCAGCGCGTCGATGGCCGCCTGATCGGTCGGTCCGTTCTCGTAATTCCGGTCCGCGCGATAGGCGCGATACTCCGTATCCAGCACGGCCGGCTGGATCACGTATTTCCAGAGCATGTCGGCGTGCCGGCGCACATTGGCGTCCGCGTCGTGCGATGGATCGACGACAAGGCATCGCTTGGATTTTATGGCCTGTCGCTCGCTCCCGATAACGCTTCGGAAGAGCGGGTAAGCCCGCAGGTCGTAATGTTGGTCTGGCATCGCCCGATTTCCCCAGCCGGGCGTTTCCGCCCGCCGGGAAATACTCCACGGGGATATCCACAGTTCCACAGCATTAAACCAAGGGGAGAATCAGGTTCCGTCACAAACCCTTGTTAAGAGAAACCGCCACGTTTCCTGCTCAACCTGTAGGCGCACGCCGCTCAGGCGAGTGGCAATATCGGGTGCGCGGCCCGGTCAGCGAGAAAAACACAAAGGCCTGTGAGCGTCTCCGCCCACAGGCCTGTGCATGTCGAACTTGCCAGGAAAGCCTATTCGGCCGCTTTCGCCGTGACGGCGATGCGCGGGGCAAGCTTGCCGGCCGCGTAGTCCTTGGCCATCACGGCCAGCGACACCGGCTTGATCTTGCTCGCCATGCCCTCGCAGCCGAACTCCTGATAGCGCTGGATGCAGACCTTGCGCATCGCTTCCTTGGCGGGCTTCAGATAGCTGCGCGGATCGAATTCACCCGGTTTTTCGGTGAGGATTTTCCGGATCGCGGCGGTGATCGCCATGCGGTTGTCGGTGTCGATGTTGATCTTGCGCACGCCATGCTTGATGCCGCGCTGGATCTCTTCAACCGGCACGCCCCAGGTTTGAGGCATCTTGCCGCCATACTTGTTGATCTCGTCCTGCAGGTCCTGGGGCACGGACGACGAGCCATGCATCACAAGGTGCGTGTTCGGCAGGCGGCGGTGGATCTCCTCGATCACGTTCATCGCCAGCACTTCGCCGTCCGGCTTGCGCGTGAATTTGTAGGCGCCGTGGCTGGTGCCCATGGCGATCGCCAGCGCATCAACCTGCGTCTCGCGCACGAAATCGACCGCCTGATCGGGGTCCGTCAGCAGCTGCGAATGGTCCAGCTTGCCTTCGGCGCCATGGCCGTCTTCGGCTTCGCCCATGCCGGTCTCCAGCGAACCCAGCACGCCCAGCTCGCCCTCAACCGACACGCCGCACGAATGCGCCATCTCGGTCACGCGGCGGGTCACGTCCACATTGTACTCATAGTCGGCCGGCGTCTTTGCGTCTTCCTTGAGCGAGCCGTCCATCATCACCGAGGTGAAACCGAACTGGATCGCCGTGGCGCAGGTGGCGGGGCCATTGCCATGGTCCTGGTGCATGCAGATCGGGATGTTGGGGTACATCTCCGCGCAGGCGTCGATGATGTGCTTCAGCACGATGTCGTTGGCGTAGGAACGCGCGCCGCGCGAGGCCTGCATGATGACCGGAGCGTCAACCTTCTCGGCCGCCTCCATGATCGCCAGCGCTTGTTCCATGTTGTTGATGTTGAAGGCGGGCAGCCCGTAGCTGTACTCGGCAGCGTGGTCGAGCAACTGACGCAACGTGATGCGGGCCATGGTTTAGTTTCCCCTGAGAGCTGTATTCCGCGTTTTGGCGGCACAGTGAATGACGGTCAACTGTGGCGCAGCAACACGCGTTCCACCTCTGGAATTGGCGTGTTCACAACCGTTTTCACATTAACCGAAAGCGATGAACAGCGCCACGACCGGTATCAACGCCAGAATGATGGTTACGGCCCAGTCCACCCTGTTGGTCCAGCGCGGGGCGAGCCTTTCCAGGACAACCCCGGTCAGGCCGGTCACCGCCGGAAACAGGATGCCGGAATACATCCCCGTGATCACGAACAGGCCGACATAGGCCCAGGCATAGCCGCCAAACCCGCTCCGGTCGCGCATGTCCGGGCTGCACGGAATCTCATACCAGAATCGAGCGGTATCGTCCGTGCCCCCCAACACACGGGCGCAGACTTCGCCCGCATGTTCCGTTCCGATCATCGCCACCGCGAGCAGGGGGAACAGCAGCGCAAACGCGACATTGACCCAGATCGGATTGAGCCGCGCCACGCTGCCCATGTCAGCCCAGCTTCACGCCCAGCGCTTCAGCAGCGGCGGCGACGAATTTGTTCGTCTGCGCAAAGGCTGCATCGATCGGCTGCTCGTTGGCCGGGTTTGAAATCTTCGCCCAGTTGGCGGCGACGTCATCAACCGTGGCATTCGCGCCGCCGACAAACACCGCCGGCGTCTCGTAGATATGCACCACCGAGAAACAGCCTGCGCCCGCGCCAAGGATCGTCTTCGACGGCGCATCTTCGGATACCAGATACAGCACGCCCGGCGTCACCAGTTCCGGCGCCATCAGGTCCGCCACCTGCGGCGGGATCAGGCCTTCCAGCATGCGCGTCGCCGCCGTCGGCGCCAGCGTGTTGACGCGGATATTGTTCTT
>CALMWO010000503.1 GCA_937873805.1 uncultured Hyphomonadaceae bacterium | reverse complement strand
GTCGATCAGCGTCAGTTCGCTATCGTCTTTCAGCTGGGTGAAGTCAAGGAAGTGATATCCGAGCCCGGTCTGAACTTCAAGTGGCCGATGATCCAGAACGTACGCTATTTCGATCGTCGCATTCTGACCATGGACAACAACGAACCCGAGCGCTTTATTACCTCGGAGAAGAAGAACGTTCTGGTCGACTCTTTCGTCAAGTGGCGCATCGTTGACCCGAAGCTCTTCTACGTTTCGGTTCAGGGTGATGAAACCCGCGCGCGCACGCGTCTTTCGCAGACGGTTAATGCCGGGTTGCGAGAGGAGTTCGGCAAACGCACGGTGCATGATGTGGTTTCCGGCGAGCGCGACAAGATCATGGAAGACATGCGCGTCAAGGCCGACCTTGATGCACGCACGATCGGGGTGCAGATTGTTGACGTCCGCATCAAGCGTGTCGATCTGCCGACCGAGGTCAGTGAGTCGGTCTATCGCCGCATGGAGGCCGAGCGCAAGCGCGTGGCCAACGAGCTGCGCTCGCAGGGTTCTGCCGAAGCGGAAAAGATTCGCGCTGATGCCGACAAGCAGCGCGAAGTGATTGTGGCTGAAGCCTATCGAGATGCGCAGAAGGTCAAGGGCGATGGCGATGCCAAGGCCTCGGCCATCTATGCCCAGGCCTTTGGTCAGAACCCTGAGTTTTATGCCTTCTACCGTAGCCTTGAAGCTTATCGTTCCAGCTTCCGTTCTAAGGGCGATGTCATTGTTGTCGAGCCGAATTCCGACTTCTTCAAATATCTGAAGAGCCAGGGTCGTGGTGGCGACAAGAACGGCAAATGACCGACAATCTGCTGCTGGCCTTTGCGCTGATGCTCGTGCTGGAAGGGCTTGTTCCTTTCATAGCGCCGAGTGCCTGGCGTGAAACCTTTCGCCGGCTCATCGAGTTTTCCGATGGTCAGGTCCGCTTTGTCGGTCTGACTTCGATGCTGGTGGGCATAATCCTGATCATGATCTTCAAATGAACTGGTTGCTTCCCGAATATCTGGCAGACGCGCTGCCCAACGAGGCTGCACGAATCGAGCGTCAGCGCCGGACCGTGCTCGACCTGTTTCGCGTTCATGGCTACGAACTGGTGATGCCGCCGCTGATCGAATACCTCGATTCGCTGCTCACCGGTTCCGGACAGGATCTGCGTCTGCGCACTTTCAAGCTCGTCGATCAGGTATCCGGACGTACCCTTGGCGTGCGTGCCGACATCACGCCGCAGGTGGCGCGCATCGATGCCCATCTGCTCAATCGCGAAGGCGTGACTCGCCTGTGCTACTGCGACAGTGTACTGCATACCATGCCGGCAACGATCAGCGCCTCGCGCGAGCCGATACAGGTTGGTGCGGAGCTCTACGGGCATGCCGGCTACGAAGCGGATCTGGAAGTTGTCCGGCTGATGGCTGCAGCGCTTTCCTCAACCGGAGCCGCTGCTTCCCGTATCGATCTTGGCCACGTTGGCATCTTCCGTGCGCTTGCTGAAGCAGCCGGCTTGAATGCCGATCAACTGGATGTGGCCTTGACCCTGCTGCAGAGCAAGGATGTTCCCGGTCTTGAGGAATTCTGTGCGAGTCTGGCGGAACCTTACCGTTCGGCATTCTTGCGCTTGCCGACGCTCTACGGCGATGCTGCGGTGCTCGATACGGCAGCGGCTGTTCTGCCGGTGCTGGCGCCTGTTTCAGCTGCGTTGGCGGATCTGAAGCGACTGGCCGACGCGTTACCTGAACTGCCGCTGTCTTTCGATCTGTCTGATCTGCGGGGCTATCACTATCACAACGGAATCGTCTTTGCCGCCTATCACCCCGGATCGGCGGCAGCCGTTGCCTTGGGCGGGCGCTACGACGGGGCCGGCCGTGACTTCGGTCGTGCGCGTCCGGCCACCGGTTTTTCGATGGATATGCGTGTCGTCGCCCAGATTGTCGGAGGGGATGCGTCGAACGGCGCCATACTGTCGCCGTATGCAGGGCAGGACGCCGGCCTGATGGCGGCCATTGCGAAATTGCGCAGAGCCGGGGAAACGGTGGTTGAAATCCTGCCTGGGCAAGGCGTGCCGGAAGGCCCACGCTGCGATCGCCGTCTGGTTTTTGTCGGACAGCAATGGACAGTCGAAACAATCGGTTAATGCTGGACAATTGATCCGAAAAAACCGGAATAGAGCAATTAAAGAATACAGGGATAGATGGATATGGCTAAGAATGTCGTAGTGGTCGGAACCCAGTGGGGCGATGAAGGCAAGGGCAAGATCGTCGATTGGTTGACTGACAATGCGCAGGGCGTCGTGCGCTTCCAGGGTGGCCACAATGCTGGCCATACGTTGGTCGTCGGCCAAGGGGCGGAAGAGCGCGTGTACAAGCTCAATCTCGTGCCCTCCGGCATCGTGCGCAAGGGCGTGCAGTGCTACATCGGCAACGGTGTCGTGCTCGACATCCACCACCTGATCTCGGAAATCAAGGAGCTCGAATCCGGCGGCCTTGATGTGCGTTCGCGCCTCAAGATCAGCCCGGGATGCCCGTTGATCCTGCCGTATCACTCGGCCATCGACCGCGCCCGCGAAGCGGCC
>CALMWO010000502.1 GCA_937873805.1 uncultured Hyphomonadaceae bacterium | reverse complement strand
AACTTCGTGCCGGGCGACGCGTTCAAGCCAGCGTCGCCGCTTCTCGTGTCTCACACAGCAAAAGTGACGGAGCGCTTCACCCGCGTGTCGGCGGGCGAGATTCTCTACGCCTACAAGGTCGAGGATCCCGAAGTGTTCAGCCAGACATGGCGGGCCGAGATGATCCTGTCGTCAACGCCGAACCATATTCTGGAGTACGCCTGCCATGAGGGGAATTATTCGATGGTCGGCATGCTGGCTGGCGGGCGGATAAAAGAGGGCTTGGAAAAATAGCCGGCTTTTCCATCCCAATGGCCGCCTCACGGAGAATCGGTGAGTCGCGCTGGATGTTGATGTTCCGGCGCCTTGCTGGGCGATCGGGGTCTTCGGTTGCGGACCTAGTCTAGGGCTAGTGCCTCAAAAGTCCCGCTAACCCCTACAAATTGGGGCGCTGAAATAGTTCGGGCTGCGCTCTCTTTCATGCTTTGTTCACGAGAACATTTGTAGTACACAATCTCCCAGACGGGCTGGGATCGGCGGCATTTGCCGCCCTTCAGCCAGCATGGCAGATGTGGAGATGAACATGGCGGGCGCCGCTCTGAAGCTGGTGGAAGACAAGGGCATGGACAAGCAGAAGGCGCTGGAAACGGCGCTCGGCCAGATCGAGCGCAATTTCGGCAAGGGCTCGATCATGCGCCTGGGCAAGAACCAGGCGATGGATATCGAGGCGCTGTCGACCGGCTCGCTCAGCCTCGACGTGGCGCTGGGCATTGGCGGCCTGCCGCGTGGCCGGATCATCGAGATTTATGGCCCGGAAAGTTCGGGCAAGACGACGCTGGCCCTGCACGTGCTTGCAGAAGCGCAGAAGAATGGCGGCGTGGGCGCCTTCATCGACGCCGAGCATGCGCTCGATCCGATCTATGCCGGCAAGCTCGGTGTTGATCTCGACGACCTGCTGGTCTCCCAGCCGGATACGGGCGAGCAGGCTCTGGAAATCACCGATACGCTGGTGCGTTCGGGCGCTATCGACGTGTTGGTGGTCGACTCGGTTGCGGCGCTGACGCCGCGCGCCGAACTTGAAGGCGAGATGGGCGACAGCCTGCCGGGCCTGCAGGCCCGCCTGATGAGCCAGGCGCTGCGTAAGATCACGGCGTCGGTTTCCAAGTCCAAGACGATGGTGATCTTCATCAACCAGATCCGCATGAAGATCGGTGTGATGTATGGCTCGCCGGAGACGACCACGGGCGGCAACGCCCTGAAGTTCTATTCGTCCGTTCGCCTCGACATTCGTCGTATCGGCCAGATCAAGGAGCGTGACGAAGTCATCGGCAACCAGACCCGCGTGAAGGTGGTCAAGAACAAGGTCGCCCCGCCGTTCCGGCAGGTCGAATTCGACATCATCTATGGGGAAGGCATCTCCAAGACGGGCGAGCTGATCGATCTCGGCGTGAAAGCCAATGTGATCGAGAAGTCTTGCTCGTGGTTCTCCTACGGCTCGCAAAGGATCGGGCAGGGGCGTGAGAATGCCCGGAAATTCCTCAAGGATAACCCACAGACGGCGGCCGAGATCGAAGACGCGATCCGCAGGAATTCCGGCATTATCGGTGAGAACCTGCTCGCGCTTGAGCCGGGTGACGACAATAGCGATGGCGATGATGACGGCAGCGGCGAAGCGCCGGTGGCCGCGAAGGGCAAGAAGGGTAGCTGAGCTTCTGGCTCGGCGGTGTCCTGAGGCGGGTTCGCAGCCGGTTCAGGGCAGGCACATGGCAGTGCAGGGAGACGCCGGTCGTTTGACCGGCGTCTTCTGCGTTTCTGGATGAGGTTTCCGGGAGATTTTCGGGGGAATTTTGCGGTGTTCGGTCATTTCGGCGCGTCGCGTCGGCGTTGCCTGCCGCGAGGGGGGGCCTTATACCGCCTTTGGTCCTCGAGCCGGGCTGGGATGGCTGGCGCCGGGACATTAAGTAACCGGTCGTGGAGAATGCGGCCGCCTTGCAGAGGCGGAGCGGTCTTCATGACCTCAGGAGCCTGCCGATGACGTCCAAGAGCTCGCCTTCCAAGTCAGGATCGCTGTCGAGCGTGAACGCCATCCGCGCCGGCTTCCTCGATTATTTCGAGAAGGCGGGCCACGCCATCAAGCCGTCCTCCTCGCTGGTGCCGCAGGGCGACAACACCCTGCTGTTCACCAATGCGGGCATGGTGCAGTTCAAGAACATCTTCACCGGCGTCGAGAAGCCGTTTGCCCCGCGTGCGTCGACGTCGCAGAAGTGCGTGCGCGCCGGCGGCAAGCACAACGACCTCGACAATGTCGGTTACACCGCGCGCCACCTCACCTTCTTCGAGATGCTCGGCAACTTCTCGTTCGGCGACTATTTCAAGGAACTCGCGATCGAGCACGCTTGGACGCTGGTCACGCGCGACTTCCAGCTGCCGAAGGACAAGCTACTCGTCACCGTCTATCATGACGACGACGAGGCGCATGGTCTCTGGAAGAAGATCGCCGGCCTGCCGGATTCGCGGATCATCCGCATCCCGACCAACGACAATTTCTGGATGATGGGCGACACCGGCCCATGCGGCCCGTGCTCGGAAATCTTCATCGATCGGGGCGACCACATCTGGGGCGGCCCGCCGGGTTCGCCCGAGCAGGATGGCGACCGGTTCCTGGAATTCTGGAACCTCGTCTTCATGCAGTACGAGCAGTTCAACGATGGCCGCCCGCGTGTCTCCCTGCCCAAGCCGTCGATCGACACTGGCATGGGCCTCGAGCGCATCTCGGCGATCATGCAGGGCGTCGACTCGGTGTTCGAGACCGACCTGTTCGTGAACCTCATCTCGGCCGGCGAAGAGCTCTACAAGGTGAAAGCCGCGGGCGAACAGACCGCTTCCTTCCGCGTCATTGCCGACCACCTGCGCTCGGCCTGCTTCCTCATTGCTGACGGTGTTTCGCCGTCGAACGAGGGCAGAGGCTATGTGCTTCGCCGCATCATGCGCCGCGCCATGCGCCACGCGCACATCCTCGGCACGCGCGAGCCGAACATGTTCAACCTCGTTGGCGCGCTGGCGAAGGAGATGGGCGACGCCTATCCCGATCTCGTCCGCGCCCAGCTCGCGATCGAAAGCGCGTTTCAGCAGGAAGAGCAAAGTTTCCAGCGCACGCTTGGCCGCGGCCTTGCGCTGCTCGATGAAGCAACTGCTACGCTTGGCAAGGGCGGCGTGCTGGCGGGGGATGTGGCTTTCAAGCTCTACGACACGTTCGGCTTCCCGCTCGACCTGACGCAGGATGTTCTGCGTGGCCGCGAGATGACGGTCGACGAGCCCGGCTACAACGCGGCGATGGAAGAGCAGCGCACGCGCAGCCAGGAAAATTCCAAGTTCACCGCCGGCGATGGCTCCGACGCCGTGTGGCATTCGGTGCGTGACGCTTCGGGCGCCACCAGCTTCCAGGGCTACGAGTTCGAGGAAACTTCCGGCCATCTCAAGACCGCGCTGGTGGGCGGCGCGCAGGTGAAGGCGATCAAGACAGGCGACAAGGCCGAACTCGTGTTCGACCGATCGCCCTTCTATGCGGAATCCGGCGGTCAGGCCGGCGACAGGGGCGAAATTTTCTTCCCTGGCGGCGGCCGCTTCCGCGTCGATGACGTGCAGAAGCGCGCAGGCGATGTGTTCGCGCATGTCGGCGAAATGCTCTCGGGCGGCGCCAAGGCTGGCGATCTCGCGGAGTTGAAGATCGATCGCGTGCGTCGTGCGAAAATCCGCGCCAACCACTCGGCGACCCACCTGTTGCACGCCGCGCTGCGCAATAAGCTGGGCAAGCACGTCACGCAGAAGGGCTCGCTGGTCGAAGCCGACTATTTCCGCTTCGACTTCTCGCACACCCAGCCGATGACACGCGACGAGATCGAGGCTGTCGAGGCCGAGGTCAACGCCGTCATCCGCCAAAACGCGTCTGCCGAAATCCGTGTGATGGCGCCGGACAAGGCGATCGAAGCGGGCGCGATGGCGCTGTTCGGTGAGAAGTATGGCGATGAAGTGCGCGTCTTGCGTCTCGGCAATTCCGTGTCGGAAGCCAATGCGCCGTACTCGGTCGAACTCTGCGGCGGCACGCATGTGGCGCGCACGGGCGATATCGCGGTGTTCGTCATCACGTCCGAAGGCGGCGTGGCGCAAGGCGTTCGCCGTATCGAGGGCGTCACGGGCGCTGCTGCTCTCGACTTCCTGAAATCGCGCGGCGCCATCGCTCGCGAGATCGCGGACCAATTCAAGTCAACGATCGCTGAGGCCCCGGCGCGGGTTGCGCAAGTGGTTGAGCAGCGCAAGAGGCTCGAAGCCGAACTTGCGGATGCGCGCAAAAAGCTCGCCATGGGCGGCGGCGGCGCGGCGTCTGGCCCGGAAGAGGTCAACGGCGTCAAGTTCATCGGCAAGGTCGTCGATGTGCCGGCGAAGGATCTCAAAAGCCTCGCGGACGATGCCAAGAAATCGATCGGCTCTGGCGTCGTCGTGTTCGTGGCGACCGCGGAAGGCAAAGCGACAGTGGTCGTCGGCGTGACCGATGATCTCACGGCTCGCTTCAAGGCCGGCGATCTGGTGACCAAAGCCGTGCAGGCTGTCGGCGGCGCCAAGGGCGGCGGCCGTCCCGACATGGCGCAAGGCGGCGGGCCGGACGGGTCGAAAGCCAACGATGCGATCGCTGCGGTGAAGGCGGCGCTCGCGGGGTAGTCTGCTAGACAATGGCTAGTGATTTCGCCGCATACCGGCGGGATCGCGCGTGCTTACATTCATTCCAACGGTTGCCTGTCATAGCGCAGGGGGAACGCCGTCATGGCGGGACTCGTCGGGACGAATGCTGGCCTTGATCATGTCGCTTTGAGACGCGGCGTCGTGTGGCGCGACCTCGTTCGATACCGACGCATCGATACGCTGATCGAACTGCTGCTGCCTGCGCCATGGTTGGCGGGCGCGATCTGGTTTTCTACGCACGGGCAGTATCTGCTGGCGTTGCCGTTCACATTCTTCCTGTTTCTCACGCTGCTGCGTGTGGCGCATAACGGATATCATAACGCGCTGGGCCTTCCGCGCTGGGCGACAGATCTTGTGCTGGTGCTGTTGAGCCCGCTCATGATGCTGCCGCTGCATGCGGTGAAGGTTACGCATCTGGAGCACCACAAGCATTGTCTTGGCGATGCCGATATCGAGGGCGAGGCTGGACGCAAAAGCTTCTGGGGCGTTCTCGCGTATGGCCCGCGTTTCCCCGTCGACGTGATGCGCGCAGCCTGGCGCGTTGGCGGGATACACATTCGCTGGCGGATGGCGATCGAGGCTGGCCTGATTGTCGGCGTCTGGATCGCGGCGTTTGCGACGGGTTGGCCGGCGCTGGTTTATCATGCCTTGGCGATGACGGTGGGGGAGTGCTTCACCGCGTTCTTCGCTGTCTGGGTGGTGCATCATGGGACGGAGCATCACGTCTATCCGGCGCGCACGCAGCGGGGGTGGTTGAAGAACCGGATCAGCTATTCGATGTTCCTGCATGCGGAGCATCATCTGTTTCCGTCGGTGCCGACTTTCCGGCTCGGCGAGCTGG
>CALMWO010000501.1 GCA_937873805.1 uncultured Hyphomonadaceae bacterium | reverse complement strand
CTGCCGCAAATTCCAGACATGCAAAGCCCGTGGTTTGCGCCGCGGGCTTAGTCGTTCTGTATCGCTGCGGATTACTTGCTCGTCTGTGTAGCGCTGCCCGCTGGCTTGCCGATGCCCATGGCGTCGATCTTGATGAAGGCCGGTCCAAGAATGACAAGGAACAGAACCGGCAGGAAGAAGATGATCATCGGTACGGTCAGTTTCGGCGGCAGCGCGGCGGCCTTCTTCTCAGCCTCCGTGATCCGCATCTCGCGGTTTTCCTTGGCCATGACGCGCAAAGCGGCGCCCATCGGCGTACCGTATTTCTCGGCCTGAACCAGCGCCATCGCAACACCTTTGACGCCCGGATGGTTGGTGCGTTCAGCCAGGTTGTAATAGGCCGTGCGGCGATCCGCGAGATAAGAGAGTTCGGCTGTGGTCAGCGCGAGTTCTTCGGCCAGTTCGGCCGATGCCGTGCCGATTTCCTCGCCCACTCGCCCGAATGCGCCTTCGATCGACATGCCCGACTCGACGCAGATCAGCATCATGTCGAGCGAGTCTGGAAAGGCGCGCATGATCGATGTGCGACGCTTGGTGATCAGGTTTTCGAGATAGACGTTGGGCAGGTAGAAACCCACCGCAAAGCCACCGACGACCACGCCGAGCTTCATCTGCATCTGCAGGCCGTGATCGTTGATGAACCAGATGTATATGAACGCGAGAATGCCGAAGACGATCGGCATGGCAAAACGCGCAAAGTAGAAGATCGAGATCGGCTTGGGACCGCGCAAGCCTGCCTGCGCAAGCTTCTTGAGAACGCCAGGGTCCTCAAGCATTTTCGCAAGATCGAGCTTGTCGACGATCTTCTTCATCGCGCTGGTGTCTTTGACGCGGATCGACTTCTTGGCGTCGCCTTCAAGCGCCGCGCGGCTCCTCTTGCGCAGTTCCTCGCGGCGGTTGGACACGGCCTTCAGGCGCGTCGCCAGCTTGTCGCCGCTGAACGCAGGCGCGGCAATCGTCATCACGGTCGCGAACACCGCCAGGGCGGCGAAGCCCGACGCCAGCGTCATGGGATCCGTGAGGAATGAGACCCAGTCCATTTCCATGGCGCCGTTCCGTTCCTAGATGGCGAAGTTGATCATGGAGCGCATGACATAAATGCCAGTCGCCATTAGACCGGCCGCGATCAGAAGAAGCAGATGGCCAAGGTCGGTGGTGAAGAGGGTCATCATGTAGCTCGGCGTCGTGACATACACGAGCAGCATCACGATGACCGGCAGCGAACCGATGATCATCGCCGACGCCTTGGCTTCCGACGACAGCGCCTTGATCTTCTCGCGCAGCAGTTTCCGCGAACGCAGCACGTTCGACAGGTTGCCCAGCGCCTCCGAGAGGTTGCCGCCGGCCTTCTGCTGGATGTTCAGCACGATGTTGAAGAAGTTCACTTCCTGGATCGGCGTGCGCTGGTACATCCGATCAAGGGCCTGAGGCACATCAACGCCCATCGCGATCGCATCGCACACGACCTGGAACTCGCCGGCCAGCGGTTGCGGGCTCTCGCGCGCAATCATCTTCAGGCACTCATGCAGCGGCAGGCCGGATTTCACGCCGCGAACGATGACGTCAATCGCGTCTGCGAACTGGCTGATGAACTTCTTCTGGCGACCGGCGATCTTGAAGCCCAGGAACCAGCGCGGCAGGCCGAACGCGGCCGCGAACGCAATGCCGGCCGCCGCTAGTATCATCACGTCCTTGTTGAAGCCCGCGAATACGAAAAGCCCGATAAACGTGACGACGCCCGAAATCGCCGAAGCGATCCAGAACACCGACACCGTGATGTTCATGCCTGACTGCTTGATGCGATCCTCGATCGACTTGCCGACCCTCTTCTTGCGGTTCGCCTCTTCACGATCGCGCAGCGCCTTGCTGGTTGCGTCCATCTGCTTGCGGCGCGCGGCCGTCGCGGCTTCCGCTCCGCCGCCCCGGCGCGCGGCGCCATCGCTGATGGCTTTCAGGCGCTTCGACTGCTTGCCGCGCCCCGATCCGCCCGCGAAGACCATTCCCAGGCCGGCGATCGCGACGAAGGCCAGGCCCGCGATCGCATAGGTCATCAGCTCGGGTGTCATTGGCGTCCACCCTCTTCCAGCGCATCAAGAGCGCGCCCCAGATCGCCTTCCATATTGAAGTACTTCGCACGCTCCCAAAAGCGCGGACGGCCGATGCCGGTGCCGCTGTGCGCGCCGATCAGCTTGCCATCCTTGTCTTCGCCGCTGATCTCGTAGCGCATAACGTCCTGCGTCACGATGACATCGCCCTCGAGGCCCATGACTTCCGTGATCGACACGATCTTCCGCGAGCCGTCGCGCAGGCGCGAGGCCTGGATGACAACGTCGATCGAGCCCACGATCATCTCGCGGATCGTGCGCTGCGGCAGGGTGAAGCCGCCCATGGTGATCATCGATTCAAGACGCGAGAGACCTTCTCGCGGCGTGTTGGCGTGCAGCGTGCCCATCGATCCGTCGTGACCCGTGTTCATCGCCTGCAGAAGGTCGAACGCCTCAGGTCCGCGAACCTCGCCCACGATGATCCGGTCAGGACGCATACGCAGGCAGTTCTTGACGAGGTCGGTCATCGAGACCCTGCCCTGGCCTTCAAGGTTCGGCGGACGGGTTTCGAGGCGCACGACGTGCGGCTGTTGCAGCTGGAGTTCGGCGGCGTCTTCGCAGGTGATGACGCGCTCGCCCGGGGCGATGAAGGCCGTCAGTGTGTTGAGCAAAGTCGTCTTGCCCGAACCCGTACCGCCGGAGATCAGCACGTTGCAACGGCAGGCGCCAATGATGCGCAGGATTTCGGCGCCCGGCTCGGAGATTGAACCGAAGCCCACGAGATCCGTGATCTTCAGCTTGTCTTTCCTGAACTTACGAATGGTGAGGGCCGGTCCGTCAATCGCCAGCGGCGGGGCAATGACGTTGACGCGCGAACCGTCAGCCAGACGCGCGTCGCAGATCGGCGAAGCTTCGTCGACGCGGCGGCCGACCTGGCTCACGATCCTTTGGCAGATGTTCATCAGCTGCGCGTTGTCGCGGAAGCGGATGTTGGTGCGTTGGATCTTGCCTGCAACTTCGATGTACGTCGTGCCCGCGCCATTGACCATGATGTCGGCGATGTCGTCGCGCGCCAGCAGCGGCTCAAGCGGACCGTAACCCAGAACGTCGTTGCAGATATCCTCGAGCAGCGTTTCCTGCTCGGCGACGCTCATCACGACGTTCTTGATCGAGACGATCTCGATCACGATGTCGCGGATCTCTTCGCGCGCGCTTTCCTGATCGAGCTGGGCCAGCTGCGAGAGGTCGATCGTGTCGATGAGGGCGTTGAAGACCTCGGTCTTGGTTCGATAGTATTCGTCCGAACGATTATCGATCGCCGCGACTTTTTCCTTCGGCGGCGGCGGTGGCGCTTTCGCTGCGGGCTTGCTTGAACCGGCGGATTTGGGCGGCGGCGGGCCACCCATCGCCTTTGGCGGCGGAGGCGGCGGATCGCTCAGTGTGACTTGCGAAGCCGCGGCTGGCCGCGGCGCAGGCGGCGCCGGTGGTTGGGCGACAGCTGCAGGACGCGGCGCTTCGGCCGCCGCTGGCGGCGGGACAGCAGGTCCGCCCGTCGTCGTGCGTTTGCCGAACATCCCCTACTCCTACTTGCCCAGAAGCTTTTTGAGCATCGAGGGCTTTGCGGTCTGCACTTCACGCCCGGTCAGCAGCGCAGCGAGCTGGTCGAGCCCCTGCGCAACCTTGGATTCCGGCGCGACGTCAAAGATCATCTGGCCGTTGTTCGCGGCCGTACCGAACAGCTGCGCGTCGAACGGCAGCACCAGCGTCGGCTCAATGCCAATCGCCTGACCGAAGTCCTTCGGCGGAATTTCCGGACGCTTCGGCAGACCCACCATGTTGAGAACGAGCTTTGGCGGATTGTCGTTCGGCCGTGCGGCCTTGAGGAAGTCGATCAGGTTCTTGCCGTTGCGCAGGGACGCCAGATCCGGCGCCGCCACGATCACCAGCTCGTCAGCCGAAATCACGGTCGACTTGAACCAATCGCTCCAGATGTGCGGCAGATCGAGCACGACGAACGGCACGGAGCCACGCACCTGCTCAAGCACGCGGACATAGGTTTCCGGGTCGAGGTTGTACGTGCGGTCCAGAGTTGCCGGCGCCGTAAACAGCGAAAGGCGGTCGGTCGCCTTGGTGATCAGGCGGCCCATGACGGCGTCATCGAAGCGGTCCGGCGACATCAGGGCGTCGGCGATGGTCGCCTGCGTATCCTGGTTGAAGTCGAGGCCGGTGGTGCCGAAGTTGAGGTCGAGATCGACCAGCGTCGCGTTGACCTTGCAGCGCTCCGAGAGAGCCCACGCCAGGTTGTGCGAGATCGAGGAGGCGCCAACGCCGCCCTTGACGCCCGTAACCGCCAGCGTCTTGCCGGTGAACGGAGCTTCGGGGTCAGCGAACAGGTTCGCGATCGAGCGGATCAGCTGCACCGGATCGATCGGAGCAACCAGGTATTCCGAAACGCCGCGACGCATCAGCTCGCGATAAAGGCGGATGTCATTGGTCTGGCCGAGCACCAGAACGCGAATGTTCTCGTCGCAATACTCGGCCAGCGAATCGAGTTCGCTGAGAAGCTGGCGCGGATCGCCCGAGCTTTCGATGACGAGCAGGTTCGGCGTCGTTTCGTTGACGTAGTACTGGATCGCCGCCGGCACGCCACCTTCGAACACGTCCATCGAGACGTTCTTCATGCGACGATCGTTCATGATCGTACGCAGAACGCTCAGCGAACTGGTGCGCGTCACGAAGCCATGCACGGTGATGCGCGGAATCGGGCGATCGCCGCCGGTGTGGGCGGCGCCGAATGAATAGTCGTAGCCAAGGCCCTGCCCCGCCGCGTCGTCAGCGACAGGTTCAGCGTCCATAGCCGACATCGGCGGCAGGTCTTCAATCGGGGCCGTGGGCTTGGGCTGCAGCCAGCTCTGTGAGGCCTGTGTCATCGCGGGCGGCGGCGGATCGAGATCGTCGCCTTCATCCGAAAATTCGTCTTCAAACGTCTCAAGTTCGGGCTCGGCCGCGAAGACTGCCGGGGCCGTCGGCGCCGGCTGGGCGGCGCGCGGCGGCGGCGTCATGAAGCCATCGTCGTCGAGGCCGAAATCGGCTTCTTCAAACGAAGCGCCCTTGTCGTCCTTGCCACGCAACGCAGCCGCAAAGCTGGCGCCCAGCGGTGCATCCATGTCGAGATCGAGGTCGTGCGCGAGCTGGTCCAGATCGCTGTCGTCGTCAAACTTGTCCCGTGAACCGGTCATGTCCCGCCCTCTGATCCTACTGCACGGCCTGGCTGATGGCGCCGCTCGCGTCGTCATTGCGTTCCGCCGAGGTCTTCTCCCCATTGCGGTATTTCGAGAACACGACGCCGCGGCGTCCCGTGTCCGCCGGATCCATCCGCTGCGGGCCGACAAGGTCGCCCGCGTCGGCAATCTGCGCAGCAAGGTTCAGCGCCGTCGCACAGCCGAATGACGGCAGCGCGTTGTTGCTGCCGGTCCAGGCGAAATCCCAGTTCGAAATGTCCGGGCAGTTCGGGACGACGGCGTTGTAGGTGCGATAGCTGATGATCAGCGGCGCTGAGCGAGCGCCCGTGCCGTCATACGTGCCTTCAGCGATCTGGCTGGGCGCAATGCCTTCCGCCATCATGACGGCGCGCGCATCGGCAGCTGCACGGATCGCCGAGATATCATCCGGCCCGTTGCTGGGTCGCGAGATGATCACCGCGCCGTGGCCTTCGCCCTGATACGCTTCGGCGAAATACTTGACCGCCTCACGCTCGACGTCGCCCAGCTTCTCGCCGGCCACAATGGTGTCGATCTTCAGATCGGCCGTGGTCTCCTCGGCAACGATCTGCGTGTGCATGCGGTTGGCCCAGGCAATCTCCTGATCCGAATGCTGGCAGGCCCCGAGAGCAGCCAGCGAAACGCCGGCGATCACGATATGGAAACGCGAAGACATCCGTGTCTCCCCTCAATCGATGATGAAGCCGCTGGCGCCGCCGGGAGGCGGAGCCTTTGCAGCGCCCGAACCGGGCACGGCGTAGACGTCGTTCAGTTTGCCGAACAGCATCGTGCGTGCGTCCGTCGCCGTGACGTAGCCACGGTCTGGATCACGGAAGCCCTGCGGGTCGGTAGGATCGACCAGGTAAGGCGTCACGATCACAACCAGTTCGGTTTCTTCGTTCTGGAAATCGCGGCTGCGGAACAACGCGCCAAGCACCGGAATATCTTTCGCGCCCGGAATGCCATCCAGGTTCTGACGTGTCGTTTCCTGGATCAGGCCAGCGATGACGAGGCTGCCGCCCGAGGGAATTTCAACCGTCGTTTCGGCGCGACGAACTTTCAGCGCCGGGATGGTGATGGTCTGGCCGACAACCGCCTCCCCCGTATTCGGGTCCGTGCCCGCGATGGAGTTGGACTGGAAGCCGCCTTGCTGGCTGAGTTCCGAGACTTCGACCGACAGCTGCAGCGAGATCCGGCCTTCGGACATTACGATCGGCGTATAGCCAAGGCCCACGCCGAACGGCTTGAACTCGATCGAGATCTTGCCTTCGTCCTGCGCCACCGGAACCGGGAATTCGCCACCGACAAGGAATTTGCCGGCTTCGCCCGAGATCGCAGCCAGGTTCGGCTCGGCAAGCGTGCGAACGATGCCGACGCGCTCAAGCGCGTTGAGCTTCACGCCAACCGCGCTCTGCTGCGCCGCGCCGACGAGGTTCTTGTAGCCAAGGTTGGCCGCGAGGCCGCCAAGGGCCGAACCGGCGATCGGGAAGGCGTTGGCCGACGTCGCCGAAAAGTTGTTGTCGAAGTTCGTGCCGGAAAGCTGGCCGAAGCCGATCGCGCCCGACAGGTTGATGCCCATCTGCTTGATCACGGAGCGCTGCATCTCGATGAAGCGCACCTTCAGCGTCACCTGGTCCTTGCCGTCGATCGCCATCATGTTGAGGACGGACGCGTCGTCCTTCGCATACGTACGTGCGAGCTGCATGACGCGATCGGCGCCCGACAGGTTCGGCACCGAACCCGCGAGGATGATTCGGCCGTTCACCGCCTCGACCTGGACCTTGGAGCCCGGCACGTGACGTTTGATCAGCGTGCGCAGCTGGTCCATGCCGGCAACGCCGTCCGTCACGGAAATCTCGAGCACCTTCACCTTGCGGCCCGAGCGGTCGAGGAACACCATGTTGCTCTCGCCCGGCGCCACGCCCATCACGGCGATGCGGCGACGATCACGCGCGACGATGTTCGCGATCTTCTCGTTGGCGATGATGACGTCGTCGATGTCGACATCGAACTCGATCATGTAGGACTTGTTGACCGTCAGCGTCAGCACCTCGGTCGCGCCGGCGGGCGCCGAAACGTCGGGAACGGTGATGCGCTGGGCCGGTCCGCCGCTGAGATCGGACGGAGGCTGCTGGGCGAATGCGCCTGGCGCCGTGACCGCAAGGGCGGCCGCGAGGCTGGCAAGAACGATGTTACGGTTGGCTGACATGTATGACCTCAACCTGCCGGCGCTGTGCTGACGGTTTCCGTGCCGTATCGATAGACACGCACGCCTTCGGCATCCTGCGAGACGCCATCACGATAGACGCGGCCGACACTCGTTGCGCCCTGCGGCGACTGCAGGTCGGCGATCGAACGCAGTGTAAGCGCGATCTCGCCGGCCTTCTTGGCGGTGTTCAGCAGGGTGGCGTCGCGTTCAGTCAGTTCGAGCGTCGCGCGCGAACCAATGATCACTTGCCCCTGCCCCGCCTGCGGAGCAGCCTCCTCGCCTTTGACTTCCGGCGCGCCGTAGGTCGCATCGATTGCAAGAACGCGGATGTTGGAGAGGATAAGGTCGGAGCGGATGTTCTGCATGCCGCCGCTCTGGCCGCCATTCGCATTTGTGGCTTGCACTTCACGCGTGACAATCACATCGACGCGGTCATTGGGTTGGATGAAACCGCCCGACGCCGTCTCTGCAGCGATCTCGACTGAAACGGCGCGCATGCCCGGCGTCAGCATGACGGCCATGAAGCCGGCCGTACCCGGATGCACCAGCTTCGAGGTCGTGACCGGCTCGCCAACGACGAGGTCATAGCGCGCAACGGCGCCGACCATCTTCTCAAGGCCTTCCGGCTGCTTCTCTTGTTCGATGAATGATTCGATGTTCGCGCTCGCGGGCCATTCCTGCCAGCGCAGGTCATCGGCGGCGACGAACTTGCCGACGGGAATCTTGTTGTTCGCGACGAGAACCTGCTTCGTCGGAATCTCGACGGGCTTTGCAGCTTCAGCGGGCGCAGCAGCTGCTGCAGCAGCTGCTGGCGCAGGCGCCTGAACAGACCGCACAAGGAACACAGCAGCGATCGCCGCACCGGCCGCTACAAGAAGAATGATCAGTCGCACGGGCGACATGAAGGCCCTCCGCCGCAGTTCCCCAAGGCCTGAAAGGGGCCCTATCCTGAGCGGGAGACTTCCACGATGGCTCTAAGGGAGAGTTAAGACGATCGGCGCGAGCGCGTTAACGTTTCGCGTCAAGCCTTAACCGTGCAGATTTTGCCTAGGCGCTGAAACCAGCGAGTCCCGCCGCCAGAACAGGTGATGCCGGGGCCGCCAGAAGCGCACCGACAGCGATCGCAACCGCGTACGGAGCGCCCTCTTCCGGCGACATCAGGCGATTGAGCCAGGGCTTCGTGCTTTTCATCTTCATGCGACGCATGACGATCAGCACGCCAGCAAGAGCTCCGCCCGCGATCGCCATGCCCATGACGAAAGGCGCGCTGGCCGCAAGACCAGTCCACAACGAAGCCGCCGCAATCACCTTCGCGTCGCCGCCGCCGAACACATTGAGATAGAAGAGCGCCGCACACCCGATCAGCACGCACGCGCCGAACACGAGATGCATGCCGATCTGTTCCATCGACAGGCCAGCAGCAATGGCGGCGGGAACGAAAGCAATGCCGAGGACGATCGAAACCCAGTTCGGAATCGTCATGGTCGAGATGTCGTGCCACGCGGCGTAGATCAGAAGAATTGGGAACGCCAGACAGAGCAGCGACGTGATCATCTTCCACCCAAGTTGTGATCTAAGCAACTTACATGAATTCGCTGAAGGAATTATTGACCGCGCCAGTATTCGAAAAAGAAAAGAGCGCCGCGGACACTTTCCGCGGCGCTCCATTCTTTACACTGATCAGATGATCAGCGGCGATGGTTAGATCGCGTTGTCGAGTTCGGTCGAGATCGTCGTGAAGGTCGTGTTGGCCGAACCACCCAGGGCCGACACGCCGCCGATGACGGCAACGGCGATGAGAGCGGCGATCAGGCCGTACTCGATCGCGGTCGCGCCAGATTTGTCCTTCAGGAACTTCATCACGTTTTTCATTTTGCTTCTCCGCTATGCATGGTCTTTTTGTCCCACAGCGAAGTACCATCACCCGCAGTAGGTATGTTGAGTTCTACATGAGCTGGATTGATATCACGTAAAGCAGACAAGAAATTTGGATGTATTCGCATTCAGATCTGCTTAACCACGCCATCAACACTCGATTCAATACTTTGAAGAGATCGATAACTGCGGTCCCAACGTCTCGGCGCTGGGGAGCGTATGTATATATAGACTCGCGCGCGCGAGTCCCCTGCCCGACCCGTTGCTAACCGCGCCGGTCTCCTTAGCCA
>CALMWO010000500.1 GCA_937873805.1 uncultured Hyphomonadaceae bacterium | reverse complement strand
AGGTCTTGTCCGTCGTGCGATGGAGAAAATTGCCGCCTCCGAAGAGCCGGGCGTCATCGTCCTGGTCCGCATGGGCATGGGCGAGGAAATCGCGCGCGCGTTTGGCGGGCATGATATTCCGACGGCAGACGAGCCGGCTCACCCATTGCGCGAATATGGCGTTGGCGCGCAGATCCTGAAGGATCTTGGCGTTCGTCGCATGATCCATATGAGCAATACGCGACCCAACGTGCTGCCGGGCCTTGACGGATATGGTCTGACGGTCGAGGGCTGGCGCCGAATTGACGGAGAGTGAATTGGCTGACGCACCGCGCATCCTGATCGTAACGTCCCGCTACTACGCCCACATCACGGCGGAGCTGGAAGCGGGCGTTGTCGAAGGCCTCGACAAGGTCGGCGCGACGCATGAGTTTCTCGAAGTGCCAGGCGCGTTCGAAATTCCGGGCGCCATCGCGATGGCTGCACAGACCGGCGAGTGGGACGGGTTCGTGGCGCTGGGCTGCGTGATCCGTGGCGAGACGAGCCATTATGACCTGATCTGCGAGCAGGTGGCGCATGGCTTGATGGAGCTTTCCATCTCCGGCGTGCCGCTTGGGTTTGGCGTGCTGACTGTCGAGAACGAAGAGCAGGCCAAGGTTCGCGCCGATCGCAAGCAGAAGAACAAGGGCGCTGAGGTTGTAGCGGCCGTGTTGCGGATGGTCGGGCTTTCATATCGCTTCAACAAGGGCGCGGAGAATGAGTAACGCGCTGTCCGCCGATGCGGAACGCAAGCTGCTTGCCGCGCGCCGTGCCGGTGCGCGTCTCGCGGCCGTGCAGGCGCTTTATCAGATGGAGCAGACCGAACAGTCGGCGCGCTCCGTGATCGCGGACTTCATGGAAGACCGGTTGGGCCTCAACGACGAGGGCGAGCCTGTCGAGGAAGCCGATCCGGATATCTTCAAGGCCATCGTGGACGGTACGGTCGAGCGTCAGGAAGCGATCGACGCGGCGATCATGAAGCGGCTGGCGAACGGCTGGAAGATCGAGCGGCTGGATGCGACGTCGCGGGCGATCCTGCGGGCGGGCGTCTATGAGCTGATCGCCGAGATCAGCCTGCCGTCGCAGATCATTCTCGATGAGTATGTCTCGATTGCGCACGCCTTTTTCGAAGGCGCGGAGCCGAAGTTCATCAACGGCCTGCTCGATGCAGTTTCGCGCGACATTCGCTCGGCGTGATCGCGATGGATGAGTTTGATCTCATCCGCAGATATTTTGCTCCGTTAGCAAGCTCACCCGGCGCGGATGGCCTTCGCGATGACGTGGCCGAAATTTCGCCCGGCCTGATCGCCACCAAGGATGCGATTGTCGAGGGCGTGCATTTTCTGCCCGATGATCCGATCGCGACGGTGGCGCAGAAGCTGGTGCGGGTGAATGTTTCCGACATCATCGCCAAAGGCGGGAAGCCGGATGCGGCGTTGCTGGCGCTGGTGTGGCCGAAGGGGCGGGCGTCGGAGCAGCTGGGAGATTTCTCGCGGGCGCTGGGGGCGGACCTCGCGCGGTGGGGCGCGCATCTGGTGGGTGGCGACACAACGTCGACGCCTGGACCGCTGACTTTGACGCTGACGCTTTTTGGGCGCGTGGGTGCGCGCGGGCCGGTGCGGCGGTCGGGTGCGCAGGTTGGCGACGATGTTTGGGTGAGCGGTACGATTGGTGATGGCCTGCTGGGTCTGATGGCGGCCAAGGGGGCATTCGGCAAGTTGTCGGCAGAGGCGAACAATCTGCTGGTGTCGCGTTATCGCGTGCCTGAGCCGCCGCGACTGGCGTTCGCGGAGTTGGTTGCCGCGTATGCAACGGGATCTGTGGACGTGTCGGACGGGCTTGTGGCGGACGCAGGGCATATCGCCGAGGCGTCGGACGTGAAGCTTGTGATCCACGCGAAGGATGTGCCTCTGAGCGCGATTGGGGGCGCTTACGTGTCCAATGCGAAGGCGACGCTGAGCGCGCTGCTGACGGGTGGAGATGATTATCAGACGCTGTTCACCGCCTCTGCTTCTGCGCGTGCAGAGATCGAGCGGTCTGGGCAGACCGTGACGCGGATCGGCTTTGTGGAGCAGGGCGCCGGCGTAAACGTGCTGGACGCATCAGGCGCGGAGATGGCGTTTGAAAGTGCTGGCTGGACGCACTTTTCGGGGCCTGCGGAAGCGTAAACGCGGCCTAAACCATTGCGCGGCAGTGTGGCAGGATGCGCCTTTCCCGACGTGAATTGCTGACTGCCGTTTCGGTTGCCGCCGTGATTGTGGCCCTCCCGGCTGCTGTTGCGCAGGAGCACGGCCCCGCGGCCGCTGCTGCGCCGGAAGAGGCGGAGGTCGCGCGGTCGGTCGAGATGGGCGGACTGGTGTTCCCGATCTTCGACGAGAAGCAGAAGCTGCGGAACTACCTGTTCGTCAGCGCGCGGATGCTTGCAGGCCCGGGCAAGGATGTCTGGAAGTATCGTGAGCAGCAGCACTTCATTCGCGACGCCATTGTCCGCGTTTCGCACAAGGTGAGCTTCAACGTCGCCGGCGACTACAAGAAGCTGGATGAGAAGCTGGCCGCCGCCGAATGCCTCAAAGCGGCGAACGTCGTTCTCGGTGAGAAGGACGCGCTGGTGTCGATGACGTTTACGCAGATCGCCAGCCAGCTGACGCGCGGTATGTCGCGCTAGTTCTGGCGGCCAGGGTTGTCGCCAGGCTGGCGGTTGTTCTGATTTTCCATACGCGGAAGCTGGATGCGC
>CALMWO010000499.1 GCA_937873805.1 uncultured Hyphomonadaceae bacterium | reverse complement strand
CGGGGGGCCACGGTAGGTCTTCCAACAGCCGAGCGTGTTGTAGAACGTGTTGTCGATGCCTTTTTCGCCGGTCGGGCTGACGAAGCCGGTTGAAGCATCGCCGTCGAGGTTGATGCCTTCGGCGATGTCTCCAGAAACACCCACCAGTCCCGGATCGGGTGTGGTTTCGGGATGTATGTAGACGTTTGCCTTGTCAGCGCCCCGGAACGCCATCTGGTTCTGGCCGTGAACGGCGCTACGGCTCGGGTTAGCGGGATTGCGTAGCCACTTTGCTTCCGCTTCGGTGTAGCCGCCCTTGGACAGGACGCTCACCCAGTCCACCTCTGGGTTGCTGCCCTTCGGGCAATCCGTACCGGGATCAATAACGCCGGCTTTGGCGCCATAATACATGGCCGGTTCGTTCCATTCGACGACATAGGTCTTTGACCACTCTGCCGAGGCCGTGTCGCAAAAACTGAGGGCCGAGACGGTTGCCGCGGCCAGCTTGATCAATGAGCGCTTCATGCTTCGCTCCTAGGCCATGACTTCGGTGATAGGCCGCGACGTCTTCATCGCGCCTACGCCAAACTCACCGACCGGCGCGCCCATGATCTGCTGCGCGGTGAGGGAGATGCGGGTCACGGACTCGCCTTTTGTCGCGATGTGCTGGCCAGCTTTGTGCTTCCCGTTGGCGCCGCCTGCCAGGATGACCGGGATGTTTTCCAGCGAGTGGATCTTGGCATATCCCGTGTCGCTGAAACCCATGACCAGCATGTGATCCAGCAGTGTGCCGTCGCCTTCCTTGATCGCGTCCATCTCGGCAAGAAACTCTCCGAAACCCTGCATGACCATGCCGGCGAGCTTGCTCGACATCGGTTGATAGCCAAGCTTGGCGTCGGTGGGTTCGTCGTGCGTGTACTGGTGATAAATCTTCGAGTCGCCGGCAATGTAGGTTTCCGATGAACCGGGCGTATGGACGCAGTTGAATACGCGGGTCTGGTTGCAAGCCAGGCTCATCGCCAGCAGGCGCGCCATCACCTTGGTGTTGCTGTTGACCACGTCGATCGACGCAGACTTTTTCCCTTCGCCCGGCGGTTTGGGAACAACACAGGCTTCGCATTTCTCAGGCTGTTGCAGCTGGATTTCGAGCTGGTTTTCCATTTCGCGGAGCGAGGTGAAATACTGATCGAGCTTGATCTGATCGGCGCGGCCAACGTCCGCCATCAACGCCTGACGCTGGTCGGCAACGGCGGATAGAACGCTCTGACGCAACATGACCTTTGAATCGGGTTTCCAGTTCGGGTTGTTTGGGTCCTGGAACCCTTCACCGTAAACGCGTTCATACAGCGAAACGGGTGTTGTCTCCGGCGTCGCAAACGCGCGTCCCGTGCGCGTTGAATAGCTGAGCGCTTTGCCCGAAGGCGAAATTTCAAGCGACTTGAAGCGGGTGGCGCCCCCGATTGCATCCGCGATACGGGTGTCGAAGGAAGGCGCGTCGAAGCTTCCCGTGACCCCGGGCGCCGAGCCGGAGAGGATCGAAGCGTGGCCGCTCCAGTGAACAAGATTGGGCTTGCCGTCGCCAATGGCGCGGAAGCCTGAGAACACCGATACCTTGTCCTTCAACGCCGCAAGCGATTGCAGTTCCGGCGTGATCTCGTAGCCCGCTCCGTGCTTCGTCGGCACCCATCGTGTGCCACCTGTGGGCGTGTCGGTAAGGCCGAGGCCCCAGAAGTAGGTTCCGAACCGGACCGGCAGTTTCGCGCCGTCCGCCCATGCCTGACCATTGCCATCAAGGAAGATATCCAGAGCGGGGATGCCCATGCACACTGCCGACCCGCCGAGCAGGCCGCGGAGCATGGAGCGTCGGTTGAAGCGCGTGGTCATGGGTGTCTCCAGAGCGCAGATATCAGGGCGTAGCTTTTGAGGTCCCCGCAGCGACCTTCAGTCCGGCGGGGACGGAAACAGTGTAGAATTCGGGGCTGGACGCGATCGCTTCGAACAGTTTGGGGATCTGATAGCCAGCCTTGACGAAGGCTGCGGTTTGCTCCGCCAGATAGTCTTCGTCGCGATAGCCAGCGGCCTTGCCAACGCCATAGCTGTACGCCTGCTTCACGACGCATGAAGTGACATCGGCGTTGTCATGCATCAGGCGTCCCAGCCCCTGTGCGCCCGTGAACTTCTTGCCGTTGATCTCGGCCGTCACATCGATCGGCACGCCATTTTCAGTCGTGCGGAGTTGGCCCAGGCCATCGAAATGCTCAAGCGCCAGTCCGGGAGGGTCGCTCGCGCGGTGACACACGGCGCAGCCTTCATTGGTCATGTGGTCGAGCAGGCGGGTGCGCACGGTGCCGTTGGCCAAAGCCTGCACTTTGGAAAAATCCACGTCGGCTGGCGGATCAGGCGTTGGCTGGCACATGAATATCTCGTGCAGCTTGACGCCTCGCCTGGTTGGGGAGGATGCACCCGGGTGAGAGAACAGCGAAAGGAATGTAACCTGCGTCAGGATACCTGAGCGCTCGGAAGACTCTGGGAAAGTGTAGGGGGTCCACTCCTTCGAAGAAGCGTAGGGGACCTTGTAA
>CALMWO010000498.1 GCA_937873805.1 uncultured Hyphomonadaceae bacterium | reverse complement strand
CGGGATCGGCTCATCGCACTTTCCGCCAACCAGAATGCGCACAAAGCCCGGGCGGACAGGATCAGGCTCCATCGCGTCCATGAACCTCGAATCCGGATTCACCCCGGAGTCGCGAAGCTCCTTCGACACGCGGGCGACTGCTCGTTTGACATCCGGCGCATCGAGAGTGCGGTCGGGACAAGTGTAACGCTCAACACCAGCCGGCATAAGGGTTCCGGCTGGCGAGACATGGGCAACTTCGTCCTGCGAGCCATCGTCGCCGGGACTTGAACGATCACATCCAGCCAGCGTCAACGCGGCGACGAGAATCAGACTGCCGCCGATCTGCACGCTACGCCTGCAGCCGATACCCGCCGCTCTCCGTCAGCAGCAACCGCGCATTCGCGGGATCGGGCTCGATCTTCTGGCGCAGGCGATAGATGTGCGTCTCCAGCGTGTGCGTGGTGACGTTGGCGTTGTAGCCCCACACCTCACTCAACAGCTCCTCGCGCCCGACAGGCTTGCCGCCCGCGCGGTAGAGATACTTCAGGATGTTCGTCTCTTTCTCGGTGAGACGGATCTTCCGTTCCTTCTCGTCGATCAGCAGCTTCTGCGCCGGACGGAACTCGTATGGCCCAAGCCGGAAGATCGCGTCCTCGCTCTGTTCGAATGTGCGCAGGTGCGCGCGCACGCGCGCCAGCAGCACCGAGAACTTGAAAGGCTTGGTGACATAATCGTTCGCGCCCGAGTCGAGGCCGAGGATCGCATCCGCATCCGTCACCTGCCCGGTCAGCATCACGATCGGCGCCGCGATCCCGTGCTTGCGCATCAACCGGCACGCGTCGCGACCATCCATGTCCGGCAGCTCGACGTCGAGGACGATCAGGTCGGCGCGCATCTCTTCGGCCTTCTTGATCCCCTCACCAGCGGACGCCGCATGGACGATCTTGAATCCCTCATGCAGCTCGAATTGCTCGGCGAGCGCCTCGCGCAGCTCCTGATCGTCATCGACCAGCAGGATTGTCTTGGCAGTGGTCATGTCGGCGTCGTCTCCCGGCCCACGCATCTTCCGTGCGGGACTTGGCAAGTCTACGGAGTATGTTGCCCGCACGGAAGCCGTATCGGAGCCGCCAACCCATGGGTAACGCTGCTTTTATCGCAGAAGCGTCGGGCCTGCTCCGATGGTCAGGCCGCGAAGTGCGCTGCGCGCTCGGCAGAAGCGGCGTTACGCCTGCCGATTCGAAGCGCGAGGGCGATGGCGCATCCCCCCTCGGCGTGTGGCCGATGCGGCAGCTGCTCTGGCGTCCCGACAGGATTGCCGCGCCCGCGACGCGCCTGCCCGCGGTTGAGCTGATCCGCGAAGCCGGCTGGTGCGACGACCCCGCCGACCCGTTCTACAACCGCCCGGTCCTCACGCCCTACCCCGCCAGCCACGAAGCGCTGTGGCGCGAAGACCATGTCTACGACCTCATCGTCGAGCTGGGGTACAACGACGATCCCGCAATCCCGGGCAAGGGCAGCGCAATCTTCCTGCACGTCGCGCGGCCCGATTATTCGCCAACCGACGGCTGCGTGGCGTGCGCGCAAGACGATCTCCTTGCCCTGCTCGCTGAGGCAAAGCCAGGCGATGCGCTCGCGATCGTTCGCTAGAAAAAGCATGGCCCCGCCTTCCGTGACGTGAAATCGACAGCGCTCTCGCCCGGCGCTAACAACGCGCCATGACCGACACTGCCGCGACCCGCTCCACCACACACATTCTCTTCATCGCAGGCGCCCTGCTCGCCGCATCCCACCTCGCCAATGAGTGGGTGAAGCTCGAACAGCCATGGGGCCCGGTGTGGAAGTGCTCGGGCATCGTCGTGCTTGGCCTCTATGCGTTGAGCCAGCGCGCCATCCTGCTCGGTCTTGGTCTTCTGTTCTCGGCGTTGGGCGATGTCCTGCTCGAACTCGACGGCCTGTTCGTCGGCGGCATGGCCGCCTTCGGTCTCGCCCACGTCTTCTACAGCGCCGTCTTCATCGGCCTCATCCGCCGTGACGGCCTCAACAAGAGCGGCTGGCCCTTCGCCATCGCGGTACTCGCAGCCTCGATCGCACTCGGCGTCTGGTTCGCGCCCGGCCAGGCCGAAATGGGCCTCACCATTCCCGCTACAGCCTACTCGGTCATCATCTCGATCATGGTGATCTCGGCGGTCATGTCGAAAGCGCCGCTGATGGCAAAGCTCGGCGCGGTGATCTTCATGCTATCCGACACGCTGATCGCCGTCGGCATGTTCGCACATCAGCCCGTGCCGATCGGCAGCGTCTGGATCACCTATGCTGCTGCGCAGATCATGCTCGCCTGGAGCCTGTCACGAAAAGCATAGGCTCGCGCAGTTAGCCACGCGCGCCGAACAGCGCCGAGCCGACCCGCACGCTTGTCGCTCCGAACATCACGGCTGTCTCGTAATCCGCGCTCATGCCCATCGACAGTTTCGCGATCCCGTTGCGCGCCGCGATCTTCGCCAGCAGCGCAAAGTGCGGTCCCGCAGGCTCTTCTGCCGGCGGAATGCACATCAACCCCTCGATTGCGAAGCCATAGTCGCGACGCACCGACGCGATGAATGCATCCGCATCCAGCGGCGCGACGCCTGCTTTCTGCTCTTCCTCGCCCGTATTTACCTGAACATAGAGGCGCGGCGCCTTGCCGACCTTTGCGGCTGCATCCGCCAGCGCGGCGGCAAGCTTTGTCCGGTCCAGCGTCTCGATCACATCGAACAGCTCGACAGCTTCCCTCGCCTTGTTCGACTGCAGCGGCCCGATCAACCGCAGCTCGAAATCCAGCCCCGCAGCGCGACGCGGCTGCCAGCGCCCTTCGGCTTCCTGCACCCGGTTCTCACCGAACACGCGCTGACCCGCCGCCAGCATCGCCTCGATGCGCTCATCGGGCTGCACTTTCGACACCGCCACCAGCTGAACGGATGAAGCATCGCGCCCCGCGCCCTTGGCGGCGAGCGCAATGCGCGCAAGAACATCGGCGCGCGCCGCAGTGATTTCCTGAAGAACACCTTCGTCCATGGCTCTCTCTTACTCGCAATTGGCTCAACCCCAAGCCGCGATACGCCGCAAGCTCCTTGCGGCGACGCGTCTCGCCAGATCGTCCTTCGCGAAGAATGGCCGCGCCCTTCCCCGCGCCTGGTTTCTCACCGATCCCGACCGCACGAAAAACCTCTTGGGCGTCATCGCACGCCTGCCGCGCG
>CALMWO010000497.1 GCA_937873805.1 uncultured Hyphomonadaceae bacterium | reverse complement strand
CCTCAACGTGTTGCTGGCGACGCGGGCATTTGATCCCTACCCGTTCATCTTCCTGAACCTGGTTCTATCGATGGTGGCGGCGCTGCAGGCGCCGGTGATCATGATGAGCCAGAACCGGCAGGGCGTTGTCGACCGCGCGGCGGCGGAGCACGATTATGTGGTGAACCTGCGGGCCGAGCTGGAGATCATGCTGCTGCATGACAAACTCGATGCACTACGCGAGCGGGACATTCTCGCGCGGACAGATGCGATCGACGCGCAGCTGAAACAGTTGTGCAGTGACGTTTCGGAATTGAAAGCGCGGAAGGCTTAGGCCGCGGCGGCGAGGCGCTGTTCGCGGTTTACTTCGCGAAGTTCGACAGCGCGCCGTTCGAGATCGGCGATCAGCAGTTTCACGTTCTTGGTGTTGCACTTGAACGCGATGTCGAAGAGATCGCCCACGATCGGGATCGCGCCGACGGCGGCGTCGATGCCCCAATTGATGAACATCCGGGAAATCGTCCACTGCGAGGCGCCGAGCGAGCGGGCCTGATGAATGATGTAGAGGCCGGTGAGCGAGGTGATGATATCGCCGACGAAAGGGATCAGGCCGACGATCGCGTCGGTGCCGAACTGGACGCCGAACAGCGAGAACCTGCGGTCCAGACGCTGCTCAAGCTTTTTCAGCTTTGCCACGCCATCGCATTTGTTAGGCATCAAACCACCACCAGCCACGCTTCTGCGTCGGTATTACAGACCTGCAATACAACGCTTCCGCTTAGGAAAGGTTCATGGCGCACGGCGCGCCAGCGGGGCGTGGAGGTATGCCTCTTTCGGCGCCGCAGCAAGCACCCTAGCAAGCCTGTAGCAGTGGCGGGGCCAGCGCATTTAGCCGCACCCCTACCACCCTGTAATGTGACTTATCCCGCTGTTTTTACGTAATTTTCTGTCAGTTCGCGCGCACCCAGGCGGCGGACTGCTTGCGAGCGATGCGCAACAGGTCGCCCATCGAATGGTCAACGTCGATGAGGTGGAGACCCCAGTTGAGGTCCGGCCCGGTCGGGCGTGCGATCTCACCGGCAAGTTCATCCGTACGGGCGTCGGACGGGTCTGCGTTCACGTGCAGCTCGAGATAGGTGTAGTCGCCCTTCGTCACGCACTGGGTCGAGACGAGGCCGGGCGTCTTCACGAACGGCGTTGCGACTTTGGGCTCAGGCGTCGCCCATGCCGGCTGGACGTTGCCGCCCGATCCGTTGAGGAAGCCCTTGGTCATGAAGTAGCTGTCGGGCGTGCCCTTGCCCGTCGCGAGGTTCGCGGGGTTGGTGCATGAGGCGACATTGCCGCCATTGGCCTTGCCGAACCGCGCCGTGTCTGGCGGCGGCAGGCGATCGCGGAAGGTCACGTAGGAAATCATGCAGCCGACCTGATCTTCGGCGGTGCAGAGCGGGATGGTCTTGTACGTGCCGCCCGTGAGCTTGCCCGCTGGGACCATCACGGATGAGCCCATGATCATGCCGGAGATGAGCTGCTTCTCGACCGGCTTGCCTTCGATCTCCTGCGCGATGAGACGTGCGAGAACGCCGGCGCCCTGGGAGTGACCGATGAGGATCACGCCGCGGCCCTTGTTCTCGTTGGCCATGTACCAGTTCCAGGCGTCGACCACGTCATTGTAACCGCCCACGCCTTGCGGCAGGCGCTCGCCGACCGGCTGAGGACCACCCGAAGCGATGCGCAGCGCGGTGAGCGTGGTCTGGCGATAGATCGGTGCGAACTGGCGGCAGACGGAACCGAAGCGCGCAAACTGCAGCGCCACATCGTCGATCTCCATCTTGTCGACGGTCCAGTCGGACGACCAGGTCTTGTCGTCGGAGACGGTCGGATAGACGAAGAAGCAATCGACCTTCGGATCGGAGGCGGCCGTGTATTTATCGAGCGAGGTCTTGCCGTCCTTCGCGATGACGGTGGCGTCGAGGTTCACCTTGCACTTGTCGTCGGCGAGGCCAGGACGGCAGAGCCAGAGCGAGGGATTCGCGAAATCCGCATGCGCGATATCGACGGGCGGAAGGGGCTGGGGTGCGAGCGCCGGAACGGCCGGGGTGCTGGTGCAGCTGGCAAGCATGATGGCGGCGGCTGTGGCCGCGCCCGCGAAAAGTCCGCGCATGGTATTCTCCCTCGAGTGACGGATCGTTGCCGCCTTGCAGCGCAGGTAACGGGGAACGGTGGGATCGGGCAAGCGGGTGCGGCCCCGGAAGCGTGCGCTTTCGGGGCGGTTTGGGTTGGGTTGCGGGAATTTGATCGCGGGAGGTCCGCGTGTGCGGAGAGAGCCCCCTCCGTCTCGGCGCGAAGACGCGCCGATCC
>CALMWO010000496.1 GCA_937873805.1 uncultured Hyphomonadaceae bacterium | reverse complement strand
CCGATGTGCCGATGCCGTGACCTGTACGTCGCCCATCCTCGAACGCGCCTGCATACCGCGCGACTTCACGCGCGCCATCGCGAAAGATCATGATGCCGCTTCCATGCGGCTGCCGGTTCATCGTTTCGCCGGAATAGGAGGCGCCGCCCTTCCACGTCAGAGCATCGGGATAGGTTGCGGATATCTCGGTTGCGCGCGCGGCCGCGATGCGTGCGCGCCACGCCTGCTCGCGCGCTTCGGTCACGGCGCCGCGAAGATCGGCAGGCACGGACGCCAGCGCGAATGCGGTCGTCTCGCTCAATGCCGAAAGTCGCTCCACTTCGCGTTCCAACTCCGCAATGCGCCCGCGCTCTGTAGCCGCCATCGCGTCGGCTGTCTTGCGGTCGCGGATGGCATTTGCCTCGTTGAGCTGCGCTGTCGCGATGGCGCGCTCAGCCGCTTCGGCGCGCGCTTCGGCAGAGGCGGCTCTTTCCATCAGCACATCGGGCGAATGGTTCGGTGCGAAATCCTTCGACAGCGGGTCGGCGGGAAAAGCGAGCGAGAGAGCGCGCTGCTCGTCCATGGTTGCATCCGCCGCATATTTCGCCAGCGCGGGTCTGTTGAGCTTGTAACCGAGCTTGTCGACAAATGTGACCCATCGCTTCGTGCGTTCCTGGATATCGTCTGTTTCGAGCCGTATCGCATTGCGAGACGATGCATCGCCCGGCCCGCCAAGCACGACGATATCGGCATTGTCCGGCGCGTTCTGGCTGGCGGGCGACAGGATGGCGAGTTTTATCGGCGCTGCCGCGTCGGGATCATGGTCGACCTGGGAGGCGTCTGCGAAATCAACCTGCAATGCGCCAAGCGCGCGTTCCAGCTTGCGGCGGAACGGGCCGTCTATTTCTGCATCCCAGAAAATGAAAACCCGGCTCGCGCCTGCCATAACGTCCCCCAACCCGAGGACATTGCCATGACGCAGAGCTGTGCGGAAGATCAGTGAGGCGTTGCCGACCAGCGGCGCCAGATAGTGAAGATGCGCGGCCCGTCGATCAGATAGCGCCGCCACAGCCGGCCCGGTTCGGAGCCAAGGCGATGCAGCCATTCGAGGCGGTTTGCGCGCATCCATCCCGGCGCGCGCTTTGTTTCGCCTGAGAGAAAATCCAGGGCTGCGCCACAGCAGATGGCGATGCCGACGCATCCGCCCGACGCCATGGCTTCGTGCGCGATCATTTCCTGTTGCGGCGAACCCACCGCGAGGAAGACGAACGGGGCTGGGTTCTTGCGAATGAAGTCCACGCATTGCGCGCGAGCGGCGGGATCGTCCTTCAAGCCGTAAGGCGCATCGAGCCAGCGAACGTCAGCGAGATCGTGGCGGCTGCGCATCGCCGCGACGATCGATGCAGATCCGCCGATGACGACAATCGTGTCGTTGCGGTGGATGTACTTGCGGAAAAGATGCTCGACGATGTCCGCGCCTGGCGCCGCGGGAAGGAAGAGGCGCGATGCTTTTGCGAAGACCTCCAGGATGCGGCTGTCGCACAGGTTGAGCCAGGCGTCTGCGTACAGCAGACGAAGTTCTGGCTTCCGGTCCAGCCGCACCAGGTGATCGACGTTGGGGGTGGCTACGTAGGCGAACGGCTCATGCTTGCGGGCGCGTGCCGCGATGATGTGAGCAGCGTCGTCGGCGCCTATCGGATCGAAAGCCAGACCGAGAAACTGAATGCGACCGGAGGTGCGAGTCATGCGCACTCATTACTCCGTCTCGGTTAGCGCCTCGTTTCCTGAAGCTGAAGAATTGGTTTCACCGGCGGCTCCCTCGCGGCCATAGCCGTATTTCCGTAGCAGGCCACGCATCTGGTGATAGCTGAGGCCCAGATGGTCCGCCGCCTTTCGCTGATGGCCCCGGCAGGTTTCCAGCGCGGTCTCGATCAGGCGTTTTTCCAGCTCGGCGATCACTGCATTGAAATCGACCGGTTGCCCGTCTGCTGGCTGGGCGGGGGAGCGCCTTGTCTCTGCGACCGCTGGCTGCGTGGCAGCGGGTGCAATCGGGGCGGGAGTGGGCGAGGTGAACAGATCCCGCGGCGGCCGCCACGGCGAGTTGAACGGGTCCAGCAGGTCCGCGGAAATGCCGACCGGTCCGACGGGCGCGCCATTAGCCTGTGCGGCCATTGCGCGGAAGGTCGCGCGCTCGGCTGCGTTGCGAAGTTCGCGCACATTGCCGGGCCAGTTGTGCTGGCACATCGCCTCAAGCGCCGTGCGCGACCAGCCGGGGAAATCCCCCTCCAGTTCGCGCGCGATGCGCTGTCCGAAATGCTCGGCGAGCAGGATGATGTCTTCTGGGCGTACGCGCAGCGGGGCGAGCGTGATGACGTCGAAGGCGAGGCGATCCAGCAAGTCGGCGCGGAAACGGCCATCTGCGGCGCGGGCGGGCAGGTCGACATTGGTGGCGGCGACGATGCGCACGTCCGTGGTGATCGTGTCTTCGCCGCCCAGCCGCTGGAACTGGCCGTATTCGACCACGCGCAGGAGTTTCTCCTGCACCTGAAGCGAGGCCGTCGCGATCTCGTCGAGGAAAAGCGTGCCGCCATCGGCCTGTTCGAAGCGGCCCTGACGGCGCTTGGTGGCGCCGGTGAACGCGCCCGCCTCGTGGCCGAACAGTTCGGAATCCAGAAGGTCTTCGGACAGCGCCCCGCAGTTCACTTTGACGAAGGGCTTTTCCCACCGCGGGGACAGGTAGTGCAGGCGCTCGGCGATCAGTTCCTTGCCGGTGCCGCGTTCGCCAATGACCATGATCGGGCGCTCGACCAGCGCCGACAGCGACACCCGTTCAAGGCATTCCAGCCACATCGCGGACTGACCGATTAGCTCGGGAGGTGAGGGTGACGCCATATGGCGAGAATTACCATTCTATAGCCGAATGCG
>CALMWO010000495.1 GCA_937873805.1 uncultured Hyphomonadaceae bacterium | reverse complement strand
GATCGCCATCTGCCAGCCGCGATAGCTGGCGTAGCGGGTATTGAAGTCTTCGTCTCGATCCGCCGCCATGTTGGCCTCGGCCACGACCACACCCTCCGCCTGGCTGGTCGCGGCGGTGATGTCGGCGCCCTCGCGGATGCGCTGCGAAACCTGCCGGATATCCGGTGCGGCGTTGTAGCGGTCCATCGGGATGAAGTTGATGTCCGGGAACAGCACGTCGCGCGCGAAGTTGCCGCGCTCAAGCAGGAGGCCCGGCGTGATCCAGCTGCGGCCCTGCGCCCATCCCGCCACGGTGGGTGGCGCGAACAGGCGCTGTCCCAGCGCGCCAGTCGCCGCGTTGAAGTCTGGCACGCCCGGCACGTAGTTGAGGCCAAGCTTCTTGTAGGTCGAGATCGCCATCTCGACCGGGCCCTGAATCTGGGCGCCGATGGACGACTGGCTGTAAAAGTCCTTCGACAGGAACACGGCCTCGAGAAAGGGCGCGATCTCGTATTTGTTCTTGCGAAGAATGTCCCCGAGCTTTCCCTGCAGCTTAGGATCCAGATCCTCGCGCACGAAGAAGCGATAGAGCTTGCCCGCCAGGAAGTTGGCGGTAACCGGCTGTTCCATGATGATGTCGATCACCTGTACGCCATCGAAATTGCCGGTTCGGCCGAGAAAGGTTTTCGGCCCGGCGTCGTGCTGGTCTGCATTCACCACGAACTTCGTGTCGACATAGTTCCAGCCGGTGAAGGCGCGTGCCGCTTCGCGCACATCCTTCTCGCCGTAATTACCCACGCCCATGGTGAAGAGCTCCATGATCTCGCGAGCAAAGTTCTCGTTGGGCGCGCCTTTCACGTTCTTCCCGGCGTCGAGGAAGGTCAGCATCGCCGGGTCCTGCGCCACGGCCACGGTGAGATCACGGAAACTGCCCGCGCCCTTCGCCTGGAACAGCTCCAGCTGGTTCAGCAGCTTGCGATAGTCACGCACCTTGTCTTCGTTGTTGGCGAAGTGGCCGTGCCAGAACAGCGCCAATTTTTCCTGCAACGGCGCATTGCTGGTCAACATACGGTTCGCCCACCAGTAACCAACGCGACCCGTCTCCAGCGCACTGGCGCGCAGCCAATAGAAGAACTTGTTCGTCGCGGGCTGCAGCGGGCGATTGCCCGCTGGCTTTGACCGGACTCCCATCGACTCGCCGGTTTCCTTGGCGCGTTCCGTCGCCGCTGGACGGCTCTCGGGGAAGGGCTCGAGCCCCGGATCGTGGATCCCGGAATGGTCGAACGGCTTCAGATGGCTGTTATCGGCCTTGTCGAAATAGACGAGACTGCGCACGGCTTCCGACGGGTTCATCGCCGCGAGCTTCGCAATCTGTTCCGGCGTTCCACCAAAGCCGGCGCGCGCCAGCAGGTGCGCGGCCTGCTCCGCCTTCCAGTCCTTTGCTGCAATCGGCGCAAGATCGCCTCGCCAGGGATCGGGCGGCGATGACTGCGCGCTGGATACGCCGTTCGTAGCCAGGAAAAGTGCCGCACCAGCAGCAACGATCGAGATCAGGTTTCGTCGCATGGGAAGACACCTCCGCAAGATCTCCCGAAGTAATGCCGCACTTGATAGCGCATCCGCAAGGCAACTGTGCCGATCGCCGCTCGTGGGTCTCGCAAGGAGCCTTCAGGAACGCGTGATCAGGGCCAAAAGACCTTGCCCCTTGGTCAGCCGCCGAGCTGCCCCTCCTTGATCCCGATCAACGCGGCGCACGATCCCTTACGTACCTTACCCGGGGCAGGAGGTTCGCCATGCGGTATCGCAGCATTTTGGTTCAGGTAGACGACGCCTATGGCGCGAGGGCGCGGGTGAGCGCCGCTGTCAGGCTGGCCATCGAACACAACGCGACGCTTACGGGCGTGTTCCTGAAATCCGAAGGGACGCCCGCCTATCTTGTGGCTGAAGGCGTTGTGACCTCGGCGGAGGCGGTGGACCTCTTCTACAAGGAGACGGAGGCCGAGGCAGTCCGAGCCAACGACGAGGCCAGGGCGACGTTTGAGAAGGCGCTGCCGCTCGCAGGAATTTCTGCGAGCTGGCATACGCTGAACGGCGCCAGCCACGACCATCTCGCGAACTACGCCCGCAGGCACGATCTCGCGATCCTGCCGCGCAGAATGCTTGTGGCGCCTGCGGCGGCCGATATTTCTGCAGAAAAGATAGCGCTGAGTTCGGGCGGTCCGGTGCTTGTCCTGCCAGAGGCCGGCTATCCTCCGACATTCGGCCGGAAAATTCTCGTCGCGTGGAAGGACTCGCGGGAATCCGCGCGTGCCCTGCGCGACGCATGGCCCTTCCTGGCCGCAGCAGAAGAAGTGCATTTCGTCACAGCTATCCAGGATGGCGAGCGTCAGCTTGACGAAGTCATGCAGCGCCACCTGCAGGAGCACGGCTGCAAGACCTCGCGTCTAATCGTCGATCGCGACACCGACGCGCCAACCGGAGAGGTCATTCGCAGGCACATCGACTTGCTCGGCGCGGACATGATCGTGATGGGCTTCTATGGCCGCTCGCGGTTGCAGGAATTCATGCTGGGCGGCGTCAGCCGGGACATGCTGGCGCACCTGACCATGCCTGTGCTGCTATCTCACTGAAGTGGAGGATGCGACGTGCGTGAGACTCCGATGATCGTCGCTATCGTGAACGCGCATTCCTCACGGGTCCTTCGTTGGCGGCAAGACCCCGCGGGCCTTGATGATCTCGCCGAGTTTTGCGAGTCCGCGGACTTTCTCGAACATACGGATCAGCGGCCCGACGATCTCGCGCGCAAATCGGGGCGCCTGATGCTTAAGGCGCGCACAACGAAGGAGAAGGAGCGGCTGGCGGTGTTCTTGCGCCGAGTTGCGGCGCAGATTGACCTGGCTGTTAGTCGCTACAAGGCCAGCCGTCTCGCCATCCTTGCGCCGCCGCTCGTCCTCGGCGAACTGCGTGACCTGATCACAGCCTCAACGCGGATGAAGCTCATTCGGGAAGTAACTGAAGACCGAACTCACGATCGCCTCGAAGTCATTGAGGGATGGTGCAAGAGTTCAATGCCCGGCTTATAGGCTTCGTCAAGCTGTTCGCAGCATCTGTGCGCTATCTGCTTCGCCGCCCTGTGCGAGTTCTTCAAGAACATGCCGTTGCAGCAGCCTGCAATGATACAGCGATGTCAGCTTGATCCATCCACGACGCTGGAACTCTGTCATCTTGCGCGAGACTGTTTCCAGGCGCAGCCCGAGGAATTCGGCCATGTCGCCGCGGCGCATCGGCAGGTCGAATTCCTGGTCGAGGCTTACTTCACAGAGGTGTGCGATCGAGAGGAGGAAGGTGGCGAGCTTCTGTTCGGCGGACTGAGCGCCGATGGTGGCGAGCTGGGCCTGTGCGGCCCCGAGTTGCCGACCGATCTGCCGGAGGATCTGTTCAGCAAGTGCGGGATCATTCTTGCAGATGCCGTTGAGCCTGCTCGCTGGGATGGAGCGCACGACGACATCCGTGATCGCTTCACAGCTGTTAAGGTGCAGCATGTCGGACTCGATCCCGAGGACGGAGCCGCTGTTGGCGAAGCCGACAACCTGGCGCTGCCCGTCGATCAGGGTCCGGTAGAGCTTCACCCATCCAGACTCGACGATATAGATGCGGTCGCGAACATCGCCCTCGAAGAACAGGTGCTCGCGTGCGCTGACCTCATGGCCTGGCGAAGCCGGCGCCATCGCACCTGCTGCGCGCGATCCGGCACCGTGAATTTCCTGGATCATGCCGCCCGCTATGCACATGCCGGTCTCCTGCTTTGCAGAGCAGGACTTTGCGGGAGAGGCTTTGCTGGCGTTTGTCGCAATGTGACGGGCTTTGTGACGAAACGTGTCTGAGGACGTTGCGGGCTCCGATTTGACCAAAATCAAGGTGCTTCGCCATTGCGCGTGACCTTCTGCTCAGCAGATGCGACAGCAGGTCGCTCAGGAGGGCGCAAGCATGAGAGCTTGGTCAGGTCTGGCAGGAGCTGCGACACTGGCCATCCTGGTTGGGTGCGCGAGTCGCGTTTCAGGTGACGCGGCGTCTGCCGGTGGCAGTGACCAAGCCGGTCTTGTCGCGACGGGCCGGGAGGTGGCTGTTCGCGAATGTGCGTCCTGTCACGCGATTGATCAGGAGATGATCAGCCCACGCCCAGGTGCGCCGCCGATGCGAACGCTGGTGTCGCGCTATGACCCCGAGATGCTGGCGAACGATCTCATAGAGGGGGTCCGGGTCGGGCATGACGAGATGCCATTCTTCGACTTCAACATCGCAGCAGCCGATTCCCTGATCGCCTATCTTAAATCGATCGATCGCGACCGGCTGGAATAACTACCGCAGCTCGCGGCCGAGCAGCCGAACCCGCTCAAGGAGTTGTGCGGAACTGGATGGCGTTAGCGTCCCCACGCCACCGATGAACGTCTCACGGACCGGTTTGATGCCGCTCAGTTGCAGGACAGATTTGGAGAGCGTGCGGACACCGTGCGCGCCGAACATCCATCTGTACGCAAAGGACGGCATCCCCATCGTGACAATGATACGCGCCGTTCTGCCTTTGAGCATCTGCTGCGGCCATTGGCTTCCATCTTGAGACCGGATTGCAAACGCGTTGCGTGACAACTGTTCAAAGAATGCTTTCACGACGGCGGGCATTGTACCAAGCCAAAGCGGAAAGATGACCACAAGGTGCTGAGCGCTACGAACCGCTTCTTGTGCTGCGATGATCTGCGCAGGCGGCGCAGAGATGAAGTCTTCCGGATTTCTCAGGATCGGCACATCCAGGTTGCCGATGTCTACCAAGCTTACATTTGCTCCCGCTTCGCGAGCGCCCGCGGCATAGAATTCAGCGATGGCGTGGCAGAGATGTTTGCCTGTAGCGTGAGGATGCCCCTGCATTATGCAGACGTTTCGGGTCATGGCGTGCCTTCTAGACCGCGAGACTGTGGCGAGCGGCTGAGCGGGCGATTTCAGGATCGAAGCAGGCGGCGATATTGCGCACGTACGGCCTGCCGCTGTCCGTTACAGTCAGATGTGTTCCCGAAAGCTGCGCGAGACCTGCATGGGTTAGCTGCATTAGTTGGGGGCAGGCGGCAATCAGCAGGTCGCCGGGTACATCCACTTCGAAATCGCAGAGAATGCGTTCGATCAAATCTCCCCTGCGCCGGTCAGCCTGCGTGTGTTCCACGCCGCGAACGACCGGCATGTGGCCAGCAGCGACTTCGGATTTGTAGACGGAGGTGTCGGTCGTGTTCTGATAGGTCAGGCCCGGCAGCGACGAGATGGAAGACGCACCGAAGCCGATCAAAGCAATGGCGTTGTCGTCCGTGTAGCCTTGGAAGTTGCGGCGCAAACGGCCCTCACGCTCTGCCGCGAGCAGCGCATCGCCCGGCGCCGCGAAATGGTCAAAGCCGATGGGCAGGTAACCAGCCGCTTCCAGAGCGTTGGCTGCAGTCTCGGCCTGACGAAAGCGCTCCTCACCTGATGCCAGTTCTGTTGTTTCAATCGCGTTCTGATGTTTTTTCATCCACGGCACATGGGCGTAACCGAACGTCGCGACACGATCAGCGTCCTGCGCTGCAATGAACGCTGCTGTTTCGATCACATGCTCGCGCGTCTGGCCGGGAAGGCCATACATCATGTCGAGGTTGAGACTGGTGACGCCGGCCGCGCGCAGAAGTCGAACGGCGGATGCGATCTTGTCTTCGGTCTGGATCCGGTTGATCCGCTTCTGAACGGAAGGGTCCAGTACCTGAACGCCAAGGCTGGCGCGGGAAAGGCCGCCGGCCGCAAATGCCTCGATGACCTCGAATGATGCGCCGCGTGGATCGAGCTCCGCGGCGATCTCGGCAAACCGGGTTACGTTGAACGCGCCCCGAAGGGCTGCAAACAAGCGCCTGATCTGGTCGGGCGTAAGGATGTCAGGCGATCCGCCGCCGAAGTGGATATGCTCAACTCTCGCATCTGCCGGCGCGAGACGTCCCACAAGCTCGATTTCGCGAGCCAGCGCCTCGACATAAGGGCCAACTGGATCGGCAATCGTGGGAACGCTTGTGTGGCATCCGCAATACCAGCAGAGCTTCTGACAGAACGGAACGTGCAGGTAGAGCGAGAGCGAGCTGTTTGGCGGAAGGCTTGCGACCCCGACACCGGCCTTGATCGCATCGACATCGGCGATGAAACGATTCGCTGGCGGATAGCTGGTGTAACGCGGCGTCTGCGCCAACGCGTATTCGGGAATGTAGTCCCACTTGCGCTTTGACGCGCGGAAGCCGGTGGCGGACATCACGCGCGCTCCATTGCGGCACGACGACGCGGGAGGCTGCCCACCACGATTGCCGCGATCATCAGGACAAGCCCCGCCGCCAGCATCCCGCAACCCGCACAGTGGGCGTGGCTTTGTGCAAGTGCCGCGTTTGACTGCGGTCCACACCAATAGCGCATCATGTCTGCTTCAACACCGCTGCTGCAGGTGCGGAGAATTGCGCCTCCGATCATCGACATCAGACCGGAGAGAAACATGATCGCGGTTGTCATGGGCGCCTCTGCAGCAGGTGGGCAGGCTGACCGGGGTCAGTCAGCAAGAGCACGACTAGATCGTCGCAGGCAAAAGGCCCTTGAGCTGGATCAAGTGCATGCAAGGAAGCGTCGGGCAGAGAGGCGGCGCCAAAGGCTTTCTCTCCGGCACTACGCCCGAAAGGACTGGTTTATGACCACCGACACAGCGCGTGATGAACGTCTTGATGGAAGCACCGCCATTGTCGGTCTTGTGATGCTGACGGTGTTGATCCTCGGCTTTGCCGGCGCTGCGAATGCTGCGGATGGACAGTTCGCTGCACAGGCGTGGACATTCGTTGTTGCTGCTGCAGTCGGACTTGGCGGGCTTCTCTTCTGGCACGAAGGAAAAACCACGGAACGCCGCTTCGACCCCAAATTCTACGAAGAGGGCGTGGTCAAAGCCGGTGTCATCGCCACGATGTTCTGGGGCGTTGCCGGCTTTCTCGTCGGCCTCATCATCGCGCTTCAGTTGACTTGGCCGAGCCTGTTCTACTTCCCCGAGCTCGGCTGGACAAATTTTGGTCGGATGCGTCCCCTGCACACATCTGCGGTGATCTTCGCATTCGGCGGCAACGCACTCATCGCAACGTCCTTCTATGTCGTCCAGCGCACCTGCCGCACCCGCCTCGCAGGCGGCATGTGGCCATGGTTTGTATTCTGGGGATACCAGCTCTTCATCGCTGTGGCCGGAACCGGCTATCTGATGGGCATCACGCAGTCGAAGGAATACGCGGAGCCGGAATGGTATGCCGATCTCTGGCTCACCATCGTCTGGGTCGCTTATCTCGGCGTCTTCATGGCGACGATCCTGCGGCGCAAGGAGCCGCATATCTATGTCGCCAACTGGTTCTATCTCGCCTTCATCGTTACGATCGCGCTGCTGCACATCGTCAACAACTTGTCGCTGCCTGCAACGCTGACAGGCTCCAAATCCTTCGCCGTGTTCAGTGGCGTGCAGAGCGCGTTGATCCAGTGGTGGTATGGCCACAACGCCGTCGGCTTCTTCCTCACCGCCGGTTTCCTAGCGATTGTCTATTACTTCATTCCGAAACGCGTTGAGCGCCCGGTCTGGTCCTACCGGCTGTCGATCGTCCATTTCTGGTCGCTGATCTTCATCTATATCTGGGCAGGTCCCCACCACCTTCACTACACGGCGCTGCCGCAATGGGCGCAGACGCTGGGCATGACCTTCTCGATCATGCTGTGGATGCCCAGCTGGGGCGGCATGATCAATGGGATGATGACGCTTTCGGGCGCGTGGGACAAACTGCGCACCGATCCGGTTCTTCGCATGCTGATCGTCTCCGTCGCCTTCTACGGCATGGCGACGTTCGAGGGGCCGGTGATGTCCGTGCGCGAAGTCAACGCGCTCTCACACTATACTGACTGGGGTATCGGGCACGTGCACTCTGGTGCGCTCGGCTGGGTCGGCTTTGTCACTTTCGGCGCCATGTACTGTCTGACGCA